>NZ_JBSVXD010000019.1:0-52482 GCF_054070755.1 Pseudomonas sp. SDO5591_S426
ATAAAAATGTCGGCTGATCCACCGCTATCGCGAGCAGGGCTCACTCCTACATGGGGAATCAACTGACCTGTCAGGCAATCTGCGCCCTCGACGCCACCTCATCAAATGTCACTTCATCCAGCGCATCTGCCTGCTCATCAAGTACTTGCCGCGGATGATCATTACCCGGAATGCTACTGTCGATCAGGCTCAGCAAACTGGAACCCCGGGGCGTCAAAATGTAATTGGACCCGGTGCCACCCTGCTCCTCCGGCCGAGGCTCGATGTAACCCCGCTCCAGCAGTAATTTTTCGTACTCACCCGCCACCGCTTTCAGATGGTCAAGGTTCTCGGTCTGCTCACCTTCCGACGCTTTTTCCGCCGCGTACTGTTCGGCGTAAGGCCTTGGCGTGAAGCTGGCTTCGCCGTGCTGTACTTCATGCAGCAGGCGCTCGATCAAATCCCAGTTATAAGTCGTCATCCTGCAACCTCCGGTGCCCGTGAGTGAGGGGCTACATAGGTTGTGACCGGCATGGACTACAGCCGTTCAGCTTGGTTTTTTGCCACTACCGACCGGCGGTATGTCGAATTGCAGGCAAGCCAAACGACTAGGCTGTGTAAGTCACCTCCCAGCCCCACGCAGGAGAAATCACTATGAACATTCAGAATCATCCCGTCGTGTCCCGGGAAGAATGGCTCGCCGCCCGTAAACAACACCTGGCGCACGAAAAAGCCTTCACCAAGGAACGGGACAAACTCAGCGCCGAACGCCGCGCCTTGCCTTGGGTGAAAATCGACAAGGACTACCACTTCCAGGGTCCCAACGGCGAACTGAAACTCGCCGACCTGTTTGGCGGCCGCAGTCAGTTAGTCATCTATCACTTTATGTTTGCCGACGGCTGGGACGAAGGCTGCCCCGGTTGCTCGTTTCTCTCCGACCACATCGACGGCGCCAACCAGCACCTGGCCCACCATGACGTGGCCGTGGTGGCGGTGTCCCACGCACCGTTCGCCGAGTTCCAGGCGTTCAAGCGGCGTATGGGCTGGAAATTTGATTGGGTATCGTCGGAAGGCTGCGATTTCAACTACGACTTTGGCGTCTCGGCCCGAGCCGAAGATGTCGCCGCCGGAAAGGCTACCTACAACTACGAAAAAACCGACGGCTCCGAGGAAGAACTTCCCGGCCTGAGCGTGTTTTATCGCAACGAGGGTGGCGAAATTTTTCACACCTATTCGACTTATGCCCGGGGCCTGGACATGTTGGTCGGCGCCTACAACTACCTCGATTTGACGCCCAAAGGCAGGAATGAAGAGGAAATCATGGAGTGGGTGAAACACCACGACAAGTACGATGACAAGACCTCGGCAAGTTGCTGTCACGGTGGGTAACCAGCGTTCCTCCACAGGTACTGGCGGCCAGCGCTGAACTTTTTCCTACCTCCAGGCCTCAACCGGTTAACCCGCCTTAACCGGAACTGAGGCCTGACTCATGAAAACCCTGCTCAAGCTCACCCTCGCCGCCACGCTCGCCTGCGCCCTGCCCGCTTGGGCCTGCACCCCTGAGGAAGCCACCCAAAAACGCGAACAACTGGCCAAGGAAGTCACAAAACTCACCGAGCAAAACCCGACCAAGGCCAAGGAGATCAACGACGAGTTGCAGAAAATGGACCTGGGTACTGCTGCGAAAGATCTTCCTGACAAGTGCCAGTTGATCGATCAGCGTTTGAAAGAGTTGGGAGTGGCTGAGAAAAAAGCCGAGAGCTGATAAACGCCGCCCATAAAAAAACCGGACATCTGTCCGGTTTTTTATGTCCACTGCCTAAAGCATTTACTCAGCAGCCGGTGCTTCCGGCTTGCGACGCTTCAGCGGGGCCATGCCGTCCTTGCTCACCAGCGAATCGCTTTTCGGGCGATTGACGCTCTTGCGCTTGGTCGGGGTCTTGGCGGCGGTTTTTTTCTTGTCGCCCTTGGCGTCGGTCTTTTTCTTCTTCACACCGACAGCCTTGCCCGAGGCCTTGACCTTTTTCGGTCCGCCGTAGACGCCTTTGACTTCCTTGATGGTGCGGCGCTCGAAGCTCTGCTTGAGGTAGCGCTCGATGCTCGACATCAGGTTCCAGTCGCCGTGGCAGATCAGCGAGATGGCCAGGCCATCGTTGCCCGCGCGGCCGGTCCGACCGATGCGGTGCACGTACTCGTCGCCGCTGCGCGGCATGTCGAAGTTGATCACCAGGTCCAGGCCGTCCACGTCCAGGCCGCGAGCGGCGACGTCGGTCGCGACGAGGATTTTCACCCCGCCCTGCTTCAGACGGTCGATCGCCAGTTTGCGATCCTTCTGGTCCTTGTCGCCGTGCAGCACGAACGCCTTGTATTCCTGCGCCACCAGACGACCGTAGATGCGGTCGGCCATGGCCCGGGTGTTGGTGAAGACGATGGCCTTCTGGTAAGTCTCGTTGGCCAGCAGCCAGTTCACGATCTGTTCTTTGTGCTGGTTGTGGTCAGCGGTGATGATTTGCTGACGGGTGGTTTCGTTCAGTTGGCTGACCGCGTTGAGCTGCAGGTGCTCAGGGTTGTTCAACACCTTGGCGACCATCTCGCGCAGGCCCGAACCACCGGTAGTAGCGGAGAACAGCATGGTCTGCTGGCGGTTGGTGCACTCGTCCACCAGACGCTGTACGTCCTCGGCAAAACCCATGTCGAGCATGCGGTCGGCTTCGTCGAGCACCAGCACTTCGACTTCTTTCAGGTCGAGGTTGCCGGCGTTCAGTTGCTCGATCATCCGGCCCGGCGTACCGATCAGGATGTCCGGCACCTTGCGCAGCATGGCGGCCTGGACCTTGAAGTCTTCGCCGCCAGTGATCAGGCCGGACTTGATGAAGGTGAACTGCGAAAAGCGTTCAACTTCTTTCAGAGTCTGCTGTGCCAACTCACGGGTCGGCAGCAGGATCAGGGTCTTGATGCTGACGCGGATCTTGGCCGGGCCGATCAGGCGATTGAGGATCGGCAAAACGAATGCAGCGGTCTTGCCGCTACCGGTTTGCGCTGTCACCCGCAGGTCACGCCCTTGGAGCGCCAGCGGAATGGCCGCTGCTTGCACAGGCGTTGGCTCGACAAATTTCAGCTCGGCCACGGCTTTGAGCAGGCGTTCGTGCAGGGCGAATTGGGAAAACACGGGTGCTACCTCGAAGAAATGCAAAAAAACAGCTGCATAGGGTACCGGTTTCGAGCGCCGAGGCCGAGTTTCTTTATGCAAACGACAGTAAACAGTGGCTTTTTTGTTGCCTCATTTGTCCTCGAACGTAATACAAAGCGTCTTAAATGCTCTAATCGCCTCTCGCGTCTTACAGAAGAATCGTTTTTGACCATGGATATCAAACAGCTCTGGATCAACATCCTGGACCTTTGGGGTGCCCTCGATCAGCATCCGCTCGTGCACTCCAGCCTGTCGCTGTTGCTGCTGTTGGCGATTGCGCTGGTCCTCGGACGGGTGGCGCGCTATCTCATACTGCATGCGGCCAAGATGCTCGGTCGCCAGCCGGCGCTGCACTGGATCAATGACTTTCTGCAGAACAAGGTGTTTCATCGCCTGGCGCAGATAACCCCCTCGCTGGTGATCCAGTTCGGCCTCAACCTGGTGCCGGACCTGAGCAAAACCAGCCTGAATTTTCTCGGCAATGTGGCGCTGGCCTTCACCTTCCTGTTTCTGCTGCTGGCGGTCAGCGCCCTGCTCAATGCGTTGCTGGACATCTACGCCCGCACCGAACACGCCCGCACCCGCTCGATCAAGGGCTACGTGCAACTGACGAAAATGGTCTTGTACGTGTTTGGCGCGATCATCATCGTCGCCACGCTGATCGACCGTTCGCCGCTGTTGCTGCTGTCGGGTCTGGGCGCCATGTCGGCGGTGATTCTGTTGGTCTACAAGGACACCCTGCTGTCGTTCGTCGCCAGCGTGCAGTTGACCAGCAACGACATGCTACGGGTCGGCGACTGGATCGAGATGCCGCAAGTCGGTGCCGATGGCGACGTGGTGGACATCACGCTGCACACGGTCAAGGTGCAGAATTTCGACAAGACCATCGTGTCGATCCCGACCTGGCGCCTGATGTCCGAGTCATTCAAGAACTGGCGCGGCATGCAGGCTTCCGGTGGTCGCCGGATCAAACGCAGCCTGTTCATCGACGCCAGCGGCGTGCGCTTTCTGCGCGATGAAGAAGAGCTGAAGTTGTCGCAGGTTCATTTGCTGACCGACTACATGTCCCGCAAACAGGCCGAACTGAAGGCGTGGAACGAGGCCCAGGGCAACGTCGCGGCCATGTCGGCCAACCGCCGACGCATGACCAACCTCGGCACGTTCCGCGCCTATGCGCTGGCGTACTTGAAGAGCCACCCGGAGATCCAGCCGAACATGACCTGCATGGTTCGGCAGATGCAGACCACCGCGCAGGGTATTCCGCTGGAAATCTATTGCTTCACCCGCACCACGGCGTGGGCTGATTACGAACGGATTCAGGGGGATATTTTCGATTACTTGCTGGCAGTGCTGCCGGAGTTTGGCTTGAGCCTGTACCAGCAGCCCAGTGGTACGGATTTGCGGGCCGGGTTGCTGCCGGCTGTGCTCGGCGCGAGCCATATTCATGCGCCCGAAAAACATGTGATGTAACCCCACAATTCCTCTGTAGGAGCTGCCGAAGGCTGCGATCCTTTGATTTTAAAGATCAAAAGATCGCAGGCTGCGCCAGCTCCTACACGATGCTCATCTCTCGCCTGATGCCCAACCGACTGATCCACACCGCCGCCAGAATCACACTCCCGCCAAGGAATAACCGCCCCAGCTCCTCATGCTGATTCCAGATCAACAAATTGATCAGCAATCCCACCGGCACATGCAGGTTGTTCATCACCGCCAGTGTCCCGCCATTGACCAGGCACGCGCCTTTGTTCCACCAGTACAGCCCCAGCGCGGTCGAGACCAGGCCGAGGAACAGCAGAACGCCCCATTGCAGCGGCGCTTCGGGCAAGAAATTCTGTTTGCCGAACAGCAGGAACGCCGGCAACGCCACTGCCAATGCACCCAGATAGAAATAGCCGAAGCGCCGGTAATGCGGCAGGTCGCTCGGATGCCGTGCGACCAGATGCTTGTAGAGGACCTGCCCGGCGGCATAGGTGAAGTTGGCCAGTTGCAGCAACAGGAAGCCCATGAAAAAGTCGGGATTGATCCGGTCAAAGCGAATCACCGCCGCGCCTACCACCGCCACCAATGCCGCGATCAAGGCCCACGGATTAAAGCGGCGGTTCAGCGCATCTTCGATCAGGGTCACGTGCAGCGGCGTCAGGATGGTGAACAACAGCACTTCCGGCACCGTTAACACGCGAAAGCTCAGGTACAGGCAGACATAGGTCACGCCGAATTGCAGCGCGCCGATGAGCAACATGCCACGCATGAACGCCGGCTCGACCGAACGCCAGCGTGTCAGCGGAATAAACACCAGCCCCGCCAGCAGCACGCGCACCAGCACCGCGAAGTAACTGTCGACATGACCGGCCAGGTATTCACCGATCAAACTGAAGGAAAACGCCTGGATCAGCGTGACAAAAAGTAGATAGCCCATGCTCGCCTCGTTTTGAATGGCGGCGACGATAGCGGGTTTTGCCCCTTATCGCTAACCATCGACCAACACAAAACCTTGTAGGAGCTGAGCTTGCTCGCGATGACGGAGTGTCAGCCAACATCAATGAAACTGATCCAGCGCCATCGCGAGCAAGCTCGGCTCCTACAGGTTCTGCGTTGTTCACAAAATCGCAGGCAAAAAAAAGCCCGATCTCGCTAAAGCGTTCAATCGGGCGGCAGCACTCAGGAGCAATAAGTGCAAAGGGAGGTTCGATGCGCGTACAGGCTTGAAGGGTTGCGCCAGGTCACTAGACCATCCGGTGATTATCTGGCGATTAACGGGTCAGGCCACTTGGGAAAGCTTGGCGTTCGCCTGGTTCAGGCCTTTCTCCTGGAAGTCACCCCCCAGGTTCATACCTTCGGCGTGAATGAACGTCACGTCGTGGATACCGATGAAGCCCATGACCTGACGCAGGTACGGTTCCTGGTGATCGGCGGTGCTACCAGCGTAGATCCCGCCGCGAGCCGTCAGCACGTAGGCGCGCTTGCCGCTGAGCAGACCTTGAGGACCGGTTTCGGTGTACTTGAAGGTCACACCGGCACGCAGCACATGGTCGAGCCAGGCTTTGAGCGTGCTTGGAATCGCGAAGTTGTACATCGGTGCGGCCATCACCAGTACGTCGGCGGCCAGCAATTCGTCGGTCAACTGATTGGAGCGTTCCAGGGAAAGCTGTTCGATGTCGCTGCGCTGATCGGCAGGTTTCATCCAGCCGCCCAGCAGGTTGATGTCGAGGTGCGGCACCGGGTTGACGGCCAGGTCACGAACGCTGATCTCGTCTTTCGGGTGTGCGGCTTTCCACTGGCTGATGAAGGTCTGGGTCAGTTGACGGGAAACCGAGTCTTGCTGGCGGGCACTGCTTTCGATGATCAGAACGCGGGACATGGGATGTAGCCTCCATCTGAGAATGCTGTAGGTCGATGGAGTGAAGGTTAAACAGTGCCATATCGATGAAAAAGCGCAAATAATTGCTATAACCGATCAAGAATTTCGTTTATAAGCGGAGCATGGTCAGTTGGCCTGCTCCGCTGGATGTCATTTCGGCTTGCAGGTCATGCTGATGTACAGCTTGATGATTTTGCGGTTGAACTTGGCTGAAAGATCCGCGCTTTTGCCGGCATCGAGGTTGATCCTGCGGGTCTTCGGCGATTCAGGACCATTGCGAAACACCACCGAGCATTCGGCAGCGGTGTCGCCGTAGTTGTTCACGGTGATGGAACCCATGTCGTAATCGGAGGCGTAGGTCGTGTAGTCAATCTTCAGGCCATTGAGCTCTTTTTGTATGTCGATCGGGTAAGCAAACGCAGTCAGCGGCAACATCGCCAGCAGTACAAAACCCGATCTTGAATAAAACAGATTTTTCATTCAGCAGTCTCCAATAAGAACTGCGCAGCTTAGGACAACAGGAGCTCATCATGAAAGCGCCCCGCGTGACCCTTGATCAATGGCGAACGCTTCAGGCCGTGGTCGACCACGGTGGTTTCGCCCAGGCCGCCGAGGCGCTGCACCGCTCGCAATCGTCGGTCAGCTACACCGTGGCGCGCATGCAGGATCAACTCGGCGTGCCGTTGCTGCGCATCGACGGCCGCAAAGCGGTGCTCACCGAAGCCGGTGGCGTGCTGCTGCGTCGGTCCCGGCAACTGGTGAAACAGGCCAGTCAGCTGGAAGACCTGGCCCACCACATGGAACAAGGCTGGGAAGCCGAAGTGCGCCTGGTGGTCGACGCCGCCTACCCGAACGCCCGCCTCGTCCGCGCCCTGACCGCGTTCATGCCGCAAAGCCGTGGCTGCCGGGTGCGTTTGCGCGAAGAGGTGTTGTCGGGGGTGGAAGAAGTTCTGCTCGAAGGCGTGGCCGATTTGGCCATCACCGGGTTCAGCATTCCCGGTTATCTCGGCGCGGAGCTGAGCGATGTCGAATTCGTCGCGGTCGCCCACCCCGAACATCCTCTGCATCGTCTCAACCGCGAACTGAATTTCCAGGATCTGGAAAGCCACATGCAAGTGGTCATCCGCGACTCCGGTCGCCAGCAACCACGGGACGTCGGCTGGCTCGGTGCCGAGCAGCGCTGGACCGTCGGCAGCCTGGCCACCGCCGCGACTTTCGTCGGCAGCGGCCTGGGGTTCGCCTGGTTGCCAAGGCACATGATCGAACGGGAACTCAGGGAAGGCACGCTCAAGCTGCTACCTTTGGATCAGGGCGGCAGCCGTAACCCGAGTTTTTACCTGTATTCAAACAAGGACAAACCGCTCGGCCCGGCGACGCAGATTCTCGTCGAGTTGCTGCGCACCTTCGACACCGCGCCGCTGGACGCACCGTTCGCCGCCCCTGAACAAGCCTGACACGGAGTGTATGCATGGCCTATTTCGAACACGAAGGTTGCAACCTGCACTATGAGGAATATGGCCACGGCGCGCCGTTGCTGCTGGTCCACGGCCTGGGTTCCAGCACCCTGGACTGGGAAAAACAGATCCCCGCGCTGGCTGCCCGCTACCGGGTAATCGTCCCGGATGTGCGCGGCCACGGCCGCTCCGACAAGCCCCGCGAGCGCTACAGCATCGCCGGGTTCAGCGCCGATCTGGTGGCGCTGATCGAGCATCTGAACCTCGGTCCGACACATTATGTGGGACTATCCATGGGCGGCATGATCGGTTTTCAACTCGGCGTGGATCAGCCGCAACTGCTTAAAAGCCTGTGCATCGTCAACAGCGCGCCCGAGGTCAAACTGCGCAGCCGCGACGACTATTGGCAGTGGTTCAAACGCTGGAGCCTGATGCGCGCGCTCAGCCTTCGCACCATCGGTAAAGCCCTGGGCGGCAAATTGTTTCCCAAACCCGAGCAGGCAGAATTGCGACAAAAGATGGCCGAACGCTGGGCAAAAAACGACAAACATGCTTATCTCGCCAGCTTCGATGCCATTGTCGGTTGGGGTGTCCAGGAACGACTTTCAAAGGTCACCTGTCCAACCCTCATCGTCAGCGCCGACCGTGACTACACACCGGTTTCGCTGAAGGAAAACTACTTAAGACTGCTGCCCGATGCGCGGCTGGCAGTGATCGCCGATTCGCGTCACGCCACCCCGCTGGACCAGCCCGATCAATTCAACCAGACACTGCTCGAGTTTCTCACCGCAGTCGACACCAACACACTCAGGATCACTGACCCATGCTGAAAAAAATCGCCCTCGCCGCTGGCTCCGTACTGTTTGCCGCCAACCTGATGGCGGCAACGCCTGCCAAGGCGCCGCATGTTCTGCTGGAAACCACCAATGGCCAGATCGAAATCGAACTGGACCCGGTCAAGGCCCCGATCAGCACCAAGAACTTCCTTGAGTACGTGGACAGCGGCTTCTACAACAACACGATTTTCCACCGCGTGATTCCGGGCTTCATGGTGCAGGGCGGCGGTTTCACTCAACAAATGCAGCAAAAAGAAACCAAGGCGCCGATCAAGAACGAGCACAAGAACGGTCTGGTCAACGTCCGTGGCACCTTGTCCATGGCCCGCACCTCGGTACCTGACTCGGCCACCAGCCAGTTCTTCATCAACGTCAAGGACAACGATTTCCTCGACCAGGGTGACGGCTACGCTGTGTTCGGCAAGGTGGTCAAAGGCATGGACGTGGTCGACATCATCGTCAATTCGCCAACCACCGTTCGCAGCGGCATGAAGGATGTACCGGCTGATCCGGTGTTCATCAAGTCGGCCAAGCGAATCGACTGAGACTAAGCTGGACAAGGATGTCAGAGCGGTTGCCGGTTCTGCCGGCAACGCTCAAACCGTTTAAAGGAGAGCCCGTGCGCGGGCGAGAAACCGATGCTTTATCGCCGTTTTGAAAAACTGATCGACATCTTCCGCGACGCCCCGACAGCCGCGCCACCGGACCGCGTCCTGCCCTTCTACACCTATTATCTCAAGCAGGTCTGGCCGAGTTTCGTCGCCCTGCTGATCGTTGGCCTGTTCGGCGCGCTGATCGAAGTGGCGCTGTTCAGCTACCTGAGTCGCATCATCGACCTGGCCCAAGGCACGCCCAACGCCGATTTCTTCAAGGAACACGGCATCGAACTGGCCTGGATGGTGGTGGTCGCGCTGATCCTGCGTCCGGTGTTCGTCGGCCTGCATGACCTGCTGGTGCACCAGACCCTGAGCCCGAGCATGACCAGCCTGATCCGCTGGCAAAACCACAGCTACGTGCTCAAGCAGAGCCTGAATTTTTTCCAGAACGACTTCGCCGGGCGCATCGCCCAACGCATCATGCAAACCGGCAACTCCCTGCGCGATTCCGCCGTGCAAGCAGTGGATGCGTTATGGCATGTGTTGATCTACGCAATCAGTTCGCTGGTGCTGTTCGCCGAAGCCGACTGGCGCCTGATGATCCCGCTGCTGACCTGGATCGTCGCCTTCATCAGCGCCCTCTATTACTTCGTACCACGGGTCAAGGATCGTTCGGTGATCGCCTCGGATGCGCGCTCAAAACTCATGGGGCGGATCGTCGATGGCTACACCAACATCACCACCCTGAAGCTGTTCGCCCACACCAATTTCGAGCAGCAATACGCCCGCGAAGCGATCAAGGAACAAACCGAAAAAGCCCAGTTGGCCGGCCGTGTCGTGACCAGCATGGACGTGGTCATCACCAGCATGAACGGCTTGCTGATCGTCGGCACCACTGGCCTGGCCCTGTGGCTGTGGACGCAATCGCTGATCAGCGTGGGCGCCATTGCGCTGGCCACCGGGCTGGTGATCCGCATCGTCAACATGTCCGGCTGGATCATGTGGGTGGTCACCGGTATCTTCGAAAACATCGGCATGGTGCAGGACGGTTTGCAGAGCATCTCGCAGCCGGTCAGCGTGACCGACCGCGACCAGGCCAAACCGTTGACCGTAGCCCGTGGCGAAGTGCGTTTCGAGAGCGTGGACTTCCACTACGGCAAGCGCAGCGGGATCATCGGCGGGCTCAACCTGACGATCAAACCGGGTGAGAAGATCGGCCTGATCGGCCCGTCCGGCGCCGGCAAATCAACCTTGGTCAATTTGCTGCTGCGCCTCTACGACGTGGAAGGCGGGAAGATTCTCATCGACGGCCAGAACATCGCCGACGTCGGCCAGGAAAGCCTGCGCGAACGCATCGGCATGATCACTCAGGATACGTCCCTGCTGCATCGCTCGATCCGTGACAACCTGCTTTACGGCAAGCCCGATGCCACCGATACCGAACTCTGGGAGGCCGTGCATAAGGCTCGGGCCGACGGATTCATTCCAACGCTTTCGGATGCTGAAGGTCGCATCGGTTTCGATGCTCATGTCGGTGAACGCGGGGTGAAACTTTCCGGCGGCCAGCGTCAGCGGATCGCCATCGCTCGCGTGTTGCTCAAGGACGCACCGATCCTGATCATGGATGAAGCCACGTCGGCACTGGATTCGGAAGTCGAAGCGGCGATTCAGGAAAGCCTGGAAACCCTGATGCAGGGCAAAACCGTGATCGCCATCGCCCACCGGCTCTCGACCATCGCCCGGATGGACCGGCTGGTGGTGCTGGAGAACGGCAAGATCGCCGAAACCGGCAGTCATGCCGAATTGTTGGCCCACGGCGGCTTGTATGCGCGGTTGTGGCAGCATCAGACTGGGGGCTTTGTCGGGATCGATTGAACCGCGATCTTTGCTTTATTGCTGGCGGTATGGCAACACCGTCCGCGCTTCCTCGGCATACGCCAACACACCCAGCCGTTCCTGCTGAAGGAAGTCTTTGACTGCCGCCTTCAACCCCGGATGGCGCAGGTAATGCCAGGAATGAGTGATCACCGGTTCGAACCCGCGAATCAACTTGTGCTCACCCTGGGCACCAGCATCGAAACGCTGAAAGCCGTTGGCAATCGCATAGTCCATACCCTGGTAGAAACAGGTCTCGAAATGCAGGCGATCGAACTCCGCCAGACAGCCCCAGTAGCGCCCGTAGAAGCTGTCGCCCCCCACCAGACTGAAGGCCATCGCCACCGGCCGTGAGCCTTGTTTGGCCAACACCACGCGAATCGATTGCGGCATGCGCTCGGCCAGCAGGCTGAAAAATTCGCGCGTCAGATAAGGCGTTTGCCTACGCACGGCGTACGTATTGGCGTAGCAGGCATAGACAAAATCCCACTGCGCCTGGGTCAGCTCCCGCCCTTCCAGCCACTCGAACTCAAAGCCCTGCCCCGCCACCTGCTCACGTTCCTTGCGCATCTGTTTGCGCTTGCGCGAACTCAGCACATCGAGGAAATCCTGAAAGTCGCGATAGCCGCGATTTTGCCAGTGATACTGACAACCGATGCGTTGCATCCAGCCCGGTTGCTCGGCCAATGCGGCATCGGTGAACGGGTCGGTGAAGTTGATGTGGGCACTGGAGAGTTGTTCGATTTCCAGATATCCCGGCAGACTTTTGAGTAACTCGAAACCGTCCTCGACGCTGGCTGCCAGCAGTCGCGGGCCGCTGACCGGACTGAACGGTACGGCGGTCAGGAGTTTGGGGTAGTAATCGATTCCGGCACGTTCGCAGGCATCGGCCCAGGCGTGGTCGAACACGTATTCGCCGTAGGAATGCCACTTGCGATAGCTGGGCAAAGCGGCAATCAAACGATCCCCTTCGACGTGCAGCAAATGCTCGGGTTGCCAGCCGGAATGTGGCCCGACACTGCCGCTGTCTTCCAGTGCGCTCAGAAATGCGTGGCTCAGAAACGGCTGATTTTCGGGCACCAGCGCGTCCCACGTTTGCGGGGCGATTTCAGACAGACTTTGCAGGCGTTGCAACGGCATTACCGTCCTCACTCTTCTTGGCGTGAAAGCCCCGCGAGTATCGCCGATCGCTCCCGAATGCACACGATCAATTCGACGACAGCGCTCTAACTCAACAGTTCGCGACGACTTTGTATCGTCACCGACATGCCATCACATTGCCACTGCACTGTCATAAACCGTCGCGATACTGGCGCCTGTTTTTAGAGCGTCGGGTTCTAACCCGGCCACTGTTTTCCGTCCATCACTGGTCGGTTGTGCCCTGGATGGCTCAGCCATCCACTCTCATCTTCGGAGATTGATATGCGTCTTGCTTCCACGAAAACTGCGGCGGCCCTGTGTGGTGGCCTGCTGCTGGCCATGAGTGTTCCAGCCAGCGCCGCAGTCGACGCCAAACTGCTCGACATGCTCAAAGCTAACGGCTCGATTACCAACGCGCAGTACAGCGAACTGCAAGCCGAGCTGGCTAGGGATCAGAAAGACCAGCAAATTGCCCGTCAGGCCCAACAAGAGACCAACGAGCAAATCGCCGCAACTGCGAAGAAAACCAATGAACTGAGCACCTTCGACCAGAAACTGGCGTGGGCTGCCAAGACTCAGTTCAAGGGCGACGTGCGCTTCCGTCAGGAAAACGTCCACAACGATGGCGTTTCGAACAACAAAGACCAGGATCGTCAGCGTATTCGTGCCCGCCTGGGTGCCTATACCGAAATCAACCCGCAGGTCGACACCGGTATCCGTATCGCCACCGGCAACAACGATGACCCGCGTTCCACCAACCAGAGCCTGGACAACTACTTCGACAAGAAGCAGATCTGGCTGGACCAGGGTTACGTCGACTACCACCCCGACGCCATCAAGAACCTGCACATCGTTGGCGGCAAGATGCCACAGCAATGGGTGAGCATGGGCGACGTGATCTGGGATAGCGACATCAGCCCTGAAGGTCTGTCCCTGTCGTACAAGTACCCGCTGAGCGGCAGCACCGAGCTGTTCGGTAGCGCCGGTCACTACACCCTCAAGGACAACGTCGATGGCGATGGCGTGCAGTTCAAGCACGACCTGCGTCTGTACGCTGGCCAATTGGGCGCGCGCTTTGGCATCACCGACAACCTGAAACTGACTCTGGGCGGCAGCGTCTACGGTTACGACAACGACGACGACATCACCCCGGGCGGTACTTCCATTCCGGCCGCGCTGGCCATCAACGGCAACAGCCCGAACGAACAGTTCAAGCTGTTCGAAGGCTTTGGTCAGCTCGACATCGGTGGCCTGCCATTGCCACTCTCGCTGTACGGTCAGTACGTCAACAACGACGATGCCAGCAACGACCAGGACACTGCCTGGCTCGCCGGTGTGAAGACCAAGGTCTACGGTTTTGCCATCGACTACAACTACCGCGACGTGCAACGTAACTCCGTGGTTGGCGCTTTCACCGACTCCGACTTCGCCAACGGGTTCACCGGTTCGCGCGGCAGCAAGTTGAAAGTGAGCTACGAGCTGGACAAGAACTTCAACCTCGGCGCGACGTACTTCATGGCTAACTCTGACTACACCAACGCCAACCTGAAAGACTCCGACATCAACACCCTGCAACTGGATGCTGAAGCGAAGTTCTGATTCACCCCGCTACACGACCCGGGCAAGGAAGCCCGGGGCGCTTTTACAGCTGGCGTTGGTCTGACGGTCCCCATCATCCGTCCGCCGGATCAACGCGAGTCTGTTTTCCAGCTTTACCGCATGATCCCCTCTCCATTCAGCGACGGTCTTCGACCCGTGCCTGACTCTTGCTCCAGTCGGTCAACAGGCTGTACGCCACCGCCAGTAACGTCGGACCGATGAACAGGCCGATGAAGCCGAACGCAATCAACCCGCCAAACACCCCCAGCAACACGATGACCAACGGCAAGTTGCCGCCGCGACTGATCAGGTACGGCTTGAGCACGTTGTCCACGCCGCTGATGATGAAGGTGCCCCAGATGCCGAGGAATATCGCCATCCCGTACTCGCCTTTCCAGGCCAGCCAGGCCGTGGCCGGAATCCATACCAGCGGCGGTCCCATGGGGATCAGGCTGAGCAGGAACGTCACGATGCCAAGTACCAGCGCCCCCGGCACACCGGCAATCAGGAAGCCGATCAGCGCCAGCACGGCCTGAGCCGCCGCCGTGCCGATCACCCCGTTCACCACTCGCTGCACCGTGCCCGCCACCAGTTCGATGTAGTAGCCGGCACGCTTGCCGATCAGGCGCTCGAGCAAGCCATGGACAAACGCCGCCAGCCGTGGCCCGTCACGATAGAAAAAGAACACGAAGACGATGCTCAATGTCAGTTCGAGAATGCCGCCGCCAATCTGCGCACTGCGCGCCAGCAGCCAGTTGCCGACCTGGCCGAAATAAGGCTTGAGCGACACCATCATCGCCGCGCCCTGCTGATCGATGCTGTTCCAGATCCCCACCAGACGACCGCCCACCAATGGAATGCCACCCAGCCAGGCCGGTGCTTCCGGCAGGCCATCGACCTGCACATCCTTGAAGAACGCCGTGGCATCACGTACATGGTCCGCCAGGTTGAACCCCAGCCACACCAGCGGCGCCGCCACCAACAGCATCCAGCCCATGGTCAACAGGGCTGCCGCCAGCGATTCGCGGCCATTGAGCCAACGGGTCAGCAGGCGCATCAACGGCCAACTGGCGAACGCCAGCACCGCGCCCCAGAACAACGCCGACCAGAACGGCGCCATCACCCAAAAGCTCGCGCCAAACAGCACCAGGAGCAGGATCTGCACCAACAGCCGATCGTTATTGATCATCCAAGGTCTCGAAAAAATCAGTCGTCAAAAGGATAGGCGAACGCACCACGCGCGTTCGCCAGATACAGCCTAGCGCAACAGCTCGATGTGCAGGCCAGAGCCTTCGACGCTACCGGTTTCCATCCGCGCCGCACGCACGCCCTGGTCGATCAACGCCTGACGCCAGGCTTCGGCATTCGGACCGGAAACACTGACCCGCAACGTGGTGTCCAGATTCAGACCACGGGAGATCAAACGCAGCCAAGTATCGTCCGGCGTCTCCGTCAGTTTGGGAAAGTCGAGTTCGCCGGTGCTTTTGAGTTCGCGCAGCAAGGTTGCGGAGGTCGGCAGCAAATCGCCCAGCGGTGCGGCCGCCTCGAACTGTTCGACGTGCAGGTAGGCTTTGCGATTGCCGCGGGTGATGCTGTAAAGCGCCACCAGCGTGTTGTCTTTCGGTGCCGCCAGGCGCAACAGCAGGTACGCCTGCTCATTGTCGGAGCCGTAGAGTTTGGCGTTGCCGAACACTTCGTTGGCCCACAGGCTGCTTTCGCCACAATCGCGGGCCTGGCACCAGAACAGCAATTGCGCGTCCTGCTTTTGCAAGGCTTCGCGGGCAGCGGTGAAGGCTTGGGTCGCCGAATGCTCCGGCGGCAGCTCGTACGTCACCGACGTCGCAGTGCCACGGGCGCTGACCTGGCCATCAAAGCGCAGCTGGCCGCTGATCTTGCGGATCGAACCGAGCGGATAAATCCGCTCAAGATCGACCGCCGGGCGATAGTCGACGATCTGCGCATCGACCATGCGCGGCACGATCGGCAGGTCCTGGCTGCCTGGAACATCAGCGGCGAACAACAAGGGACTGAAACTGCACAGCGCCAGCAGACTGAGGGATCGCATCGATAGACTCATCGGATCAGCATGGCCTGGGCACCCTTGATGACACTGGCTTCATCGGCGCGTTGCGGCACCAGTAAACCACGCTGCACAGCAGGCCGGGCCTCGATGGTCGCCATCCAGCGTTGCAACGCCGTCAAGCCGTCTACTGAGACTCCGGACCACTCATAACCACGCACCCACGGGAAGGTCGCGATGTCGGCGATGCTGTACTCGCCGGCAAGAAACTCGACGATTTGCAGACGCGTGTCGAGCACTTCGTAGAGGCGGCGGGTTTCATGCTGATAGCGGTCGATGGCGCCCTGGAGTTTTTCCGGAAAATAACGGAAAAACACGTTGGCCTGGCCCTGCATCGGGCCTATTCCGCCCATTTGGAACATCAGCCACTGCAAGACCACCGAACGCCCCTTGGGGTCGGTTGGCATCAACTTGCCGGTCATTTCAGCGAGATAAATCAGGATGGCGCCGGATTCGAACACGGCGAAATCGCCGTTGGCGCGGTCGACAATCGCCGGAATCCGGCCATTGGGGTTGATCTTGAGGAAGTCTTCGGACTTCTGTTCCTTATTGTCGAAACTCAAGGCATGCACCGTGTAGGGCAAGCCGAGTTCCTCGAGCACGATAGAGACCTTGTGGCCATTCGGGGTCGCAGCGGTGTACAGATCTATCATGGTTGTCTCCCATTTCAACCCGCCCAGCCTCGACAGTTGCCCGGTGCAAGTCAAGGAATGGCGAAAAACCGATTGAAACAGTCTGCGACAAGGTCGGCACCGGACTCGTCATTCAAGTGCAAATGATGGCCGCCTGGCAGCTGTTCACGGCTAAAGGGTAGACGTTCCAGCAATTCAGGATGTTTGGCGAGCATGCCGTCGGCGGCAACCACCAGTTTTGCCGGACAACTGATGCGCTGGACGAAGGCCATCGCCTGTTCGGTGGTAAGACGCAGCGGCGATGGCAGTGTCAGGCGATTGTCGGTGCGCCAGGTGTAACCGCCCGGCACCGGCATCAAGCCACGTTGGGCCAGCAGTTCGGCGGCTTCGCGACTGACTGCCACCAAGCCTTTCATGCGCGCTTCAATGGCTCGGTCGAGGTTGTCGTATACCGGTTTGCGTTTTTCCCGCAGATCCAGCTGCGCCTGAAGGGCCATGCCCATTCGCTCGGCAGCATTTTCGCCTTTGTCTGTAGGAGGAATCACACCATCGATCAACGCCAGATGGGTGACACGCTCCGGCAGCGAGCCGGCAATGATCAGCGAAGCGATCGCGCCCATGGAGTGCCCCAACAGCGCAAATCGATGCAAGCCAAGCTGTTCGGCGACTTGCAGCACATCGTGGGCATAGTCCCACATGGCGTAGCCCGCGCCGGGCGGGCGATGCCCGGAATGACCGTGCCCGGCCATGTCCAGCGCGATGATGCGCAGGCCTTTGAGCTTTGGCGCCAGCCGGGCGAAGCTGTTGGCGTTGTCTAGCCAGCCATGCAGGGCAATCACCGGCAAACCGTCTTCGGGACCGAACAGATGCGCCGCCAGCTCGATGTGCGGCAGGCTCAGGCGGACTTCTTCGACGACGTTGCTCATGCGCAATCCTGTTGACGACCGTCCCAGCGGCTGAACAGGTTTTTCAGCATCGCGGCAGTGTCCTGCGGACGTTCGAGGGGAAACATGTGGCCACCGGGCATGGTCAGGACTTCACCCTGCGGCAGGCGTCCGACCGAACTGACGTGATGGCGCATCACCACCCGGCTTTTGTGCCCGCGCACCACCGCCAGCGGCACTTTCAGCTGCCGTGTGCTGCCAGGGCTGGTGTGTGGCACTCCACGGAAGATGCTGATTTCCGTCGCAGGGTCGAAACGCAGGCGCAGTTTGTTTCCAACCTTGTGCAAACCGTGCTGCAGATAGGCGTCAAAACATTCGGCGTCGAAACCGCGAAACAGGGTTTTGCCGGCGAAATAGTGGCGGGCGCTTTCAAGATCGGCGAACTCTTCCCGCCGTCCCAAGGTGCGGCCGGCAGGCGTCAACCTATCGATGAAACCGAAACGCTTGGCTGCGCGGATCACCCATTGATCGGTACGGGTCAGCACCGGCGAATCGAGCATGACCACCCCGCGATACAGCTCGGGGCAACGCAATGCTGCGTGCAGGTGCAAGACCCCGCCGAAGGAATGGCCGACGCCCCACACCGGTTCAGGTTGCTGCCGGAGGTGATGGATCAGCTCGTCCACCAGGTTGTACCAGTTGTCGTCCGCCGGAAAACGCGGGTCATGAGCGTGCTGCTCCAGATGCGTCACCTGATACTCGGGCGCCAGCGCCGCGAACAATTTGCCGTAGGTGCCCGAAGGGAAACCATTGGCGTGGGCGAAAAATACCTGTTGCGACATACCGGCAAATCCATGAGCGAGAACAGGCGTTGATTGTCCGTAAGACCGCGTCCTACAGCAATGACCGTAACTGACAGGAATGATGACAGTCCGGTCAAAGCTATGGATCGCCGTCAACGTGCCGGCGGCTTCTCACCCAGTGGCACCACCGCCATGGTCAGCCGCGATACGCAACTGGCCTTGCCTTCATCGCTGGTCAGGCGGATGTCCCAGACATGGGTGGTGCGCCCGATGTGAATCGGCTTGGCCACCGCCGTCACCCGGCCACTGCGCAGGCCGCGCAAGTGGTTGGCATTGATTTCCAACCCAACGCAGTAAAATTTGCTGGCATCGATGCACAGGTAACTGGCCATGGAGCCGACGCTTTCGGCCAACACCACCGACGCACCGCCATGCAGCAAGCCGTAAGGCTGGTGGGTGCGGTGGTCGATGACCATGCTCGCGGTCAGTGATTCTTCATCGAAGGCTTCGAAGCGAATATCCAGCACTTCGCCGATGGTGTTTTTCTGGATCGCGTTCAACTGTTCGATGTTGGGAGTGGTGCGCCACAGACTCATCGCAGATTTTCCTTGTTGGTTTTATTCGTGCCTCAATCCTGCCACAGCACCGCTTCGTTGCGCTCGCTCCATTCTTCGAAGCGCGCTCCGTAGGCCGCTTCGATCACGTTGCGCTTGATCTTCAGGGTTGGCGTGAGGAAGCCGTTTTCAACGGCCCAGCTGTCTTTTACCACTACCAGACGCCGCAAACGCTCGTGTTTGTCGAGGGCGTTGTTGACCTCCTCCAGCAGCTTTTCCAGGCTGGAATGCAACCCCGCCCGCGCCTCTTGTTGCCCGACGGCAGACAGTACGCACAAGCCCAGCGGCGCACTCAAGCCATCGCCGACCACACACACCTGTTCGATACGCGAATGCACCGCCAGGCGATTTTCAATCGGCGCCGGCGCCACGTATTTGCCTTTGCTGGTCTTGAAGATTTCCTTCAGGCGCCCGGTCAGGCGCAGGTTGCCTTCGGCGTCTTCTTCGCCCTTGTCGCCGGTACGCAGGAAACCGTCCTCGGTGATGGTGTCAGCGGTTTTCTGCGGTTCCTTGAAATAGCCGAGCATGGTCGCGCCGCTGCGCACCATGACCTCGCCCGTCTCATCGATGCGGACCTCGACTTCCGGGCAAGGCTTGCCGATCCAGCCGGGTTTGTTCTGCCCCGGCAGGCAAATGTGCGAATAGCCGCAGCTTTCGGTCATGCCATATACCTCCAGCACGTCCAGCCCGAGCTTGCGATACCACAGCAGCAAGCTCAGCGGCACCGGCGCGGCACCGGACAGCGCCACGCGCAGGGCATCGAGCCCCAGCCCGGCGAGGACTTTATGCCCGACCCGCTTACCGATAATCGGCAGGCCCAGCAGGAAGTCGAGGCGTTTTGCCGGGATCTTGCCGTACACGCCCATCTGGAACTTGGTCCAGATACGCGGCACGCCAAACAGCGCGGTCGGCCGGGCGCGCCGCAGATCGGCCAGGAAGGTGTCGAGGCTTTCGGCAAAAAACACGGTTTGCCCGGTATAGATCGACGCCAGTTCAACGAACATTCGCTCCGCCACGTGACACAGCGGCAGATACGACAGCAGTCGATCCGACTCATTGAGGCCGAACAACTGCGTGCCGCGCGTGGTGGCGAAACCCAGATTGCCGAAGCTGTGCATCACGCCTTTGGGCATGCCGGTGGTGCCGGAGGTGTAGATGATGGTCGCCAGTTGATCGGCGCCGGGTTTGGGGTCGTCCTGGATCGGCGAACTGTGTTGCAGATCGTCCCAGCTGAAATTGAAGGTGCCCGGCGGATGCAGCGGCAGGCTGATGGTCGGCAGATCGGGATTGACCCCGCGAGACATGCCGGGCCAATCGTCCAGCTTGCCGATAAAGGCCAGCGCCGCTTCCGAGTGCTCCAGCACCTGGGCCACGGATTCGGCCGTGAGGTTGGGGTACAGCGGCACCGAAACATGCCCGGCCATCCAGATCGCCAGGTCGGCGATGATCCAGTGCGCGCAGTTTTTCGAGATGAGAGCGATGTGACTGCCTTGGGGCAACTCCCGCGCCCGCAACCAATGCGCGGCGCAGCGAGCCTGATGACCTACGTCGGCCCAGGTCAGGGTCTCGACTTGCCCACCGCCGATGGGCTGAACCAAAAAGCGCTGGCGCGGATGGCGGGCCTCACGCTCGTAGAAAACGTCCAGCGGCAAACGAAAAGCGGCAGACATGCGACTCGCTCCTTTGGTTTTGGTCTGGAGCAAGCGTAGCTAACCAAGCAAGTGCTTGGTTGAAATTTTGTAAGAAAAAAATAGATCAAAAGATCGCAGCCTTCGGCAGTTCCTACAGGGTGCACACCATCCCGATGTAGGAGCTGCCGAAGGCTGCGATCTTTGCTTTTATGGGTGCTTGATGCTGTCGAGCTTCATTGACCCGACCAGCAGTTCATCGCCCTTGAGCTCCGCCAGCCCGGCCGTGCTGACCCTCTCCGGCGGATGCCCGGCGCCATGTTGCAGGTAGCTCAGCAGATTCCCCACCAGCGGGTTGTGGCTGACCAGCAACACGTTGCTTACCGCGACCATCTGTTCCGCCACCTTGTCCGGCTCGGTGTCCGGTGTCAGCCATTCGACGGTGCGGATTTCCGGTTTGAAACCCAATGCCTCGTGCACCAGCTGTGCAGTCTGCTGCGCTCGCAGGTACGGACTTGCATAAATCGCCGTCAGCGGCTGCCCAATCAAAAACGCGGCGCTGCGCAGCACTTCTTCACGACCGTGGTCCGTCAGTTCCCGCTCCGAATCGCTGGAGCGGGAGCCGTGTGGCACCGCTTCACCATGACGCAATACCCAGATTTTCATAGCTTGGGTTCCTCATCTCGGGCCGGGTGTGGCGCTGGCGCCACGACGTGCGGCGCTTCACCTTCCGGCGTACGCGGCGTTGGCCAATCGGCAAACGGCCAAGGCTTCTGGTCGCTGTGAAAACTGCCGAAACGACCGATCTGCGCCAGGAACTGGCTCAGACTGTCGCCGAAGTTCATCAGGCTGGCGCTCGGAGCGCCATAAATCAAACGATAGATCAACTGCACCAGCACCACGGCGCCCAGGATGAATTGCGCCACTTGCCAGACCAGCACAAAGACGATCATCCACAGCACTCGCAGCAAAATGGATTCGTACTTGGCTTCTACTTTCTGATCGTTCATGTTTCGCTCCGTTCCGGTTAAGTAGTGGGCTCAGTTGAAACCGCTGGTGGAAATAAAGTCGACGTCAGTCTTCGGCTCGCCGCGCATCAGCAGGCCGATCACCTGTTCAAGCGTGCGCCCTTCAAACAGGATCGCGTGCAGCCCGGCGACCAGCGGCATGTACACGCCGACCTCCTGGGACTTGGCCTTGAGCACCTTGAGGGTGTTCACGCCTTCGGCCACTTCGCCCAGGCGGTTGACCGCCTCTTCCAGGCTCAAGCCCTGGCCGAGGGCAAATCCGACCTGGTAGTTGCGGCTTTTTGGCGAAGAGCAGGTCACGATCAAATCGCCCACGCCCGCCAGGCCAAGAAAGGTCATCGGGTTGGCGCCCTGATTCACCGCGAACCGGGTCATCTCCGCCAGCGCCCGGGTGATCAGCATGCTCTTGGTGTTTTCGCCCATGTCCAGCGCCACCGCCATGCCGGCAATAATCGCGTAGACGTTTTTCAACGCCCCGCCCAGTTCCACGCCGAAACGGTCGGCGCTGGCATAAACGCGAAAAGTGCGGCCATGCAGAACGGCCTGGACACGCTCGCAGAGTTCTTCGTCCTCACTGGCGACCACCGTGGCGGTCAGCGCGTGTTCGGCGATCTCACGGGCCAGGTTCGGCCCGGACAGCACGCCGATGCGCGCTTGCGGGGCGATCTCTTCGAGGATCTGGCTCATCAATTTGAAGGTCTGGGCTTCGATGCCTTTGGTCAGGCTCACCAGCATTTTGCCGCGCAGCAATTCGGCGTGCGGGGCCAGCACTGAACGCAACGCGCTGGACGGCAGTGCGACGAAACTCAGGTCGCAGGCTTCCAGGGTCGCTTGCAGGTCGGTGACCGGGGTTACGCCGGGCAGAATCTTGATGCCCTTGAGGTAACGCGGGTTTTCGCGATTGACCCGAATGGCCTCGGCCTGTTCGGGATCACGCATCCACTGCAGGACCTGATGGCCGTTCTCGGCCAGCAGATTTGCCACGGCGGTACCAAAACTTCCGCCTCCCAGGACCGCAATCGGGCGCTGTTCAGTCATATGCAATCCGTTAATCCATACCAGTGGCGATGTCGGCATTATACGGAGCGCCCCAGTCGCGGCCAGCCCCCGCGTCAATTACCCGCGCAGATGGAAACAAGTCCGATAAAACCGCGGAAAATGCTGACATCGTGACTGGAAAAGTCATCGGGCTCGGTTAACATGCGCGCCAACAATAATTAACAAGGATGTGTTGTGTCGCTGGGCTCTCCATCTCCCCACTCGCCGTTGGTGCTGGCGCTGGTTTTCAGCTCGCCATTGCTGGCTGACGACTTGTTCCTGGACAGCGATCCGCTGCCGCAAGTGCTCACGGCCACGCGCCTGAAGCAGTCGCCGGCCGCCGTGCCGGGGAGCATGACGGTGATCGACAATGCGCTGATCACCGCCAGCGGCGCGCGGGACATCAGTGAGGTGCTGCGGCTGGTGCCGGGCATGATGGTCGGCAACATCAGCGGCAATCAGGCCACCGTGAACTACCACGGCACCAGCGCTGGCGAAGCGCGACGCATGCAGGTATTGATCGACGGCCGTTCGGTGTACCGCGCGGGCCTGGCCACGGTGGATTGGAGCGACATCCCGGTGGCCATGGAAGACATCGAGCGCATCGAAGTCTTTCGTGGACCCAACACCGTCAGCTACGGCGCCAACGCGCTGATGGCGGTGGTCAACATCATCACCCGCAACCCGGCGGACAGCCACGGCACGCGGATGAAAATCACCCGCGGCCAGCGTGGCATCAACGACTTTTATGCTAGCCAGGGCGTGGGTTGGGAGGATGGCGACTTGCGTTTGTCTCTCTCCGGCCAGCAGGACGATGGCTTCGACAGCGACCGTCGGGGCGCCGATTATCACGACAGTCGCCGCCTGAATCGCTTTAACCTGGCGGTCAGCCAGACGCTCAACGAGCAACAAAGTATCGATTGGCAATTGAACGCCAAAGAAGGCGGCAACCAGCGCCCCTATACCTACCGCCCGGTGTTCTCGGGGATTACCCGCGCCGGGGACGATTCCGACGTCAAGGCCAAGGACTACGCCGGCTCGCTGCGCTGGAATCTCGACATCAATCCCGATCACAGCCTGTATATCCAGGGTTCGGCCCAGCACTGGGATCGCCAGCAAACCTGGCGCGCCTGTGATGCCGAGGTGTCGTTCAGCCCGCAACTGACCGAACTCTGGCAGCTCAACCCGAACTACACCGAGCGCCTGGCCCGCAACATCACGCGCTTCACCGGACCCGGTGCGCCGTCGGGTACGCCTGCCGAGCAGGCGTTGGCCAATCAGGTCCTCGATCAATGGCGCAACGGCGCCAGCCAGACCGTTTGCGGCGACATCGACCAGAGCGCCCGGGAAACGCGCTACGATCTTGAATTGCAGGACACCCTGAGCCTGTCCGATAGCCTGCGGCTGGTGAGCGGCGTGAACTATCGTTACGACCGGGCGGATTCCGAGACCTACTTCAATGGCACCCTCGATGACACGACGTGGCGGGCCTTCGGCCAACTTGAGTGGCGCGCCAGTGAACACTGGTTGCTGCAGGGCGGCGCGATGTTCGAAGACACGCGGTTGATCGGCAGTTCGCTGACCCCGCGGGTGGCGGTCAATTACTTGATCAACCCGCGCCACGGGTTGCGTGCGGTGTATTCCGAAGCCATTCGCTCACCGGACATGTTCGAGAACAGTGTCAACTGGAGTTACCGCGTCACCAACATCCAGCCCGGGGCCTACGGCCAGTCCAGCGCCCGTTACTTCGTCAAGACACGCGGCCCCGGCGACCTCGATCAGGAGCACATGCGTTCCCGGGAACTGGGCTACAACGGCTACTTTGCCGAGTGGGGGCTGGCGGTCGATGTGAAGCTGTTCTACGACGAAATCACCGGCATGATCAGCGAGCCGCTGCGCAACAACCAGTACATTGCAAGCAACTCGAACACGGCACGTTTTTCGGGAACCGAAACCCAACTCGACTGGAGAGTCGGCACTGCCGACCGACTGCGCCTGACCTACGCCTACGTCGATTCCGATGCGAGCAACCCGCAGGATGCGCTACAGACCGCACGCAACAGCGGCTCCGTCGGCTGGCTGCGCGATTGGGGTCAGGGCTGGAACAGCGCACTCTTCTATTATGGCGACGATGCACTCAACGGTTACCGCTTCGAGCGGGTCGACACGCGTATCGCCAAGCAGATTCGCCTCGGCAAGGCCAATCTGGAACTGGCCGGCGTGCTCCAGCAACGCCTCGACAATCAACCCACCACTTTCGTCGACAACAACTACGACGAACGCCGGGTGCTGTACTTCAGCGCGGAGCTGGCGTTTTAAGATGGCGCATTGTCCGCCACGCAAGTCGCCAGGTGTGGGGCACCTGATGGCCATGCTGTGCCTGGTGATCGCTGGCTGGCTGAGCAGCCTGTCGACCAACGCTGCGGACATCCTGTTGACCGGCGCCGAGGACAGCCCCGGCGTGCAATCTTTCATTCAGGCCCTGCGTGAATTGCGCCCTGGCGATCAGGTGCGCTTCCAGCCGCTGGCCGATCTGCCGGCACCAGAAAAACTGGACGACGACACGCGTTTGATTCTGCTCGACCTGCCGAGCCTCGACTGGCGCCTGCAAGACCCGGAAGGTCCGGCGACGCTGGTGATGCGCATCAGCCGACTGCAAGCGCGCCAACACTTGGGTGACAGCCTGCCGCCATACCTCAGCCTGCTCTGGAGCGATCCGCCGCTGGACCGCCAATTGCGCCTGACCCGACTCTTGCTGCCCCAGGTCAAACGGGTCGGCGTGCTGTATGACGATCACAGCGAGTTTCTGTTGAAGGAACTGCGCCGGGCCGCTTACACCCTTGGGCTTGAGGTGGTCACCGAACGCTGGGACAACACCCACGACAGTCGTCCATTGCAGACCTTGCTCAACAACAGCGATGTGCTGCTGGGCCTCGATGACCCCGATCTGTTCAACCAGAAAACCGCGAAAAACCTGCTGCTCAGCAGTTATTCGCGACAACTGGCGCTGATCGGCCCCAACGCAGGGTTCGTCAGGGCCGGAAGCCTGGCCAGCACTTACACCGATCAGGGTGACTGGCTGGTGATACTCGATCAATTGCTCGACCAGCCACCCGCGACGTGGCCGCGCACGCTCTACCCGCTTCGTTTCAAAGTCTCAAGCAACCCGCAGGTGGCTCGTTCATTAGGTATGGAACAGATAAACGAAGCGTCTGTCGCAACACTGTTGGCCGAAAGAGAACGCCGTCCATGACCTTCCGTCGCCGTTGGGACATCAACACCCGGACCCAGCTCATCAGCCTCGGCCCTGCCCTGTTGCTGACATTATTGTTGATCAGTTTCTTCACTTTTGTGCGGATCCAGGACCTGCGCCAAGAGCTCAACCACACCGGCCAACTGATCGCCAACCAATTGGCCCCGGCCACTGAATACGGGGTGATTTCCGGCAACAACGAGGTGCTGGAGAGCCTGCTCAAGGCCACGCTGGCCACGCCCAACGTGCGTTTCCTGGAAGTGCAGGACAGCGCCAACCGGATTCTGGTGTACGTCGAGCAACCGTCGGCCGACCACACACGCCCGCATCAAGTCGAAGTGTTCCAGGCACCGGTGCGCCTGCAACGGGTGCCGCTGCACAATGATTTTTTCCAGAACAACAAAGTCGCCAGCAATGCGCCTGCCGAGGACTATCTGGGCCGGGTGATCGTCGGTCTGTCCAACGATGCATTCAGTCAACGCCAGCAGGAGATCCTGCTCAAGGCTGCGATTCTGGCGCTGTTCGCGCTGCTGTTTACCTTCGTGCTCGCCCGACGCCTGGCGGGGAGCCTGTCGCAACCAATCCGCGACATCGGCAACGCGGTCAAGGCGATCCAGGACGGCGACTACAAAACACCGCTGCCCATCGTCGACGACACCGAGCTGGGCGCCCTGTCGCAACACATCAACAACCTGGCCAGCGGTCTCGAACAGGCCAGCCGTGAACAGCATCAAGCCATGGCGCAACTGATCCAGACGCGCGAGGAAGCGGAAAAGGCCAACAACGCCAAGTCCGATTTCCTCGCGATGATGAGCCACGAACTGCGCACGCCGATGAATGGCGTGCTGGGTATGCTGCAGTTGCTTGAAACCACGCAGATGACCGACGAACAGGTGGAATACGCGGCGCTGGCTTCTGAATCCACCGAACACCTGCTGAAAGTCATCAACGACATTCTGGATTTCTCGCGTATCGAACGCTCGGAACTGGAGCTGGAACACATTCCGTTCAACCTCGCCGACCTGATCGGCAGCTGCGCCCAGGCGTTCCAGCACAGCGCCGCACAGCGCGGCCTCGATTTGCAATTGCAGGTTCCAGAGGACATGCGGGCGCTTCAGGTTCAGGGTGATCCGACGCGAATCCGGCAGATTCTGGTGAACCTGATCGGCAATGCGCTGAAGTTCACCGAGCAGGGTCGCGTGTCCATCGAACCACAATGGCAGTCACTGGATCACGAATTGCTGTGGTTTACCTGCACGGTGCGCGACAGCGGGATCGGCATCGCAGCCGAGAGCCTGGAACTGATGTTCAACGCGTTCCAGCAGGCCGACAGTTCTATTTCAAGACGTTACGGCGGCACCGGCCTGGGCCTGCCGATTGCGCGCACGCTCGCCGAACGCATGGGCGGCACCTTGCGCGCCCAGAGCGAAGAAGGTCGCGGCTCGGTGTTCACCCTGGAAATCCCGCTGGCGCTGTTTCAACAGCCTTTGCCGGTACTGGCGCCGCGCGCGCCCACAGGCAAAGGCGACGGTGAAGGGCGCAATGTGTTGCTGGTCGAGGACAATCCGGTCAACCAGACGGTCATCGAAGCCATGTTGCGCAGTCTCGGCTTTACAGTCAGCGTCGCCGCCGATGGCGTGCAGGCGGTGCGCAGTGCCGAGAGCCTGATTTTCGAAGCGATCCTGATGGACTGCCGATTGCCGATCCTCGATGGCTACGAGGCCACCCGACAGATTCGCCAGCTGCCCGGTTGCACCGACTTGCCGATCATCGCCCTGACCGCCAATGCCTTGCAGGGCGATCGCGAAGCCTGTCTGTCGGCGGGGATGAACGATTATCTGGCCAAGCCCTTCAAACGTACTGATCTTCAGCAAATTCTGCAGCGCTGGGTGCAGTAGTACAGGCCTTTCGAGCATCTGCGACTGGCGTGAAAGGCGAAAGTGCGGCAGTCTTAGGCACCCGAACAGGCCCGAAAAGGGGCTTGAATAAAAATTTCAGTGCACAAGTGTACATTCATGTCCTTGGTGCTGTGACTTTCACCACAACGCAATAGTCTATGAGTAGGCTGCCGGTTCGAGGCATGAACGCTTCGATCGGCCGGGAAGATTTGCCCCACCTGCCGCATGGGACTATTGAGGAGCTCGCATGACCAAACAAAACGCCTTTACCCGGGAAGACCTGCTGCGCTGCAGTCGCGGTGAGCTGTTCGGCCCAGGTAACGCGCAACTGCCCGCCCCGAACATGCTGATGGTTGATCGCATCACCCTGATCAGCGAAGAAGGTGGCAAGTACGGCAAAGGTGAATTGGTCGCCGAGCTGGATATCAATCCGGACCTCTGGTTCTTCGCCTGCCACTTCGAAGGCGATCCGGTGATGCCGGGCTGCCTGGGCCTCGACGCCATGTGGCAACTGGTCGGATTCTTCCTCGGCTGGCAAGGCCTGCCGGGCCGCGGTCGCGCCCTGGGTTCGGGCGAAGTGAAATTCTTCGGCCAGGTCCTGCCGACCGCCAAGAAAGTCACCTATAACATTCATATCAAGCGCGTCCTCAAGGGCAAGCTGAACCTGGCCATCGCCGACGGTTCGGTTACTGTCGACGGTCGCGAAATCTACACCGCCGAAGGCCTCCGGGTCGGCGTGTTCACCTCCACTGACAACTTCTAAGGGTTATCCGCATGCGCCGCGTCGTTATCACTGGTCTGGGCATTGTTTCGTGCCTGGGCAATGACAAAGAGACCGTCTCCGCTAACCTGCGTGCAAGCCGCCCTGGCATCCGGTTCAACCCGGAATATGCCGAAATGGGTCTGCGTAGCCAGGTTTCCGGCTCCATCGACCTCAACCTTGAAGAGCTGATCGATCGCAAGATCTATCGCTTCGTCGGCCACGCAGCGGCTTACGCCTACCTGGCCATGAAAGACGCCATCACTGACTCCGGTCTGACCGAAGAGCAGGTGTCCAACCCGCGTACCGGCCTGATCGCCGGTTCCGGTGGCGCATCGACCCTGAACCAGATGGAAGCGCTGGACATCCTGCGCGAGAAAGGCGTCAAGCGCGTCGGCCCATACCGTGTAACGCGGACCATGAGCAGCACCGTTTCCGCTTGCCTGGCCACTCCGTTCAAGATCAAGGGCCTGAACTACTCCATCGCTTCTGCCTGCGCCACCAGTGCTCACTGCATCGGTACCGCCATGGAACAGATCCAGATGGGCAAGCAGGACATCGTGTTCGCCGGCGGCGGTGAAGAAGAGCACTGGAGCCAGTCGTTCCTGTTCGACGCCATGGGCGCCCTGTCCAGCAAACGCAACGACACCCCGGAACAAGCCTCCCGTGCCTACGATGCGGACCGTGACGGTTTCGTCATCGCCGGCGGTGGCGGCATGGTCGTGGTAGAAGAGCTGGAACACGCTCTGGCCCGCGGCGCGAAGATCTACGCGGAAATCGTTGGCTACGGCGCGACTTCCGACGGCTACGACATGGTTGCCCCGAGCGGCGAAGGCGCGATCCGCTGCATGCAGCAGGCGCTGTCCACCGTCGACACCCCGATCGACTACCTGAACACCCACGGCACTTCGACTCCGGTCGGCGACGTCGCGGAAATGAAAGGTGTGCGTGAAGTGTTCGGTGACAAGGCTCCAGCCATCAGCTCCACCAAGAGCCTGTCGGGTCACTCCCTGGGCGCCGCCGGCGTTCACGAAGCGATCTACTGCATGCTGATGATGGAAGGCAACTTCATTGCCGGCTCCGCCAACATCGACGAACTGGACCCTGCAGTAGCCGATCTGCCGGTGCTGACCAAGACCCGCGAAAACGCCACCATCAACACTGTGATGAGCAACAGCTTCGGTTTCGGCGGCACCAACGCCACGCTGGTGCTGAAGCGCTGGGAAGGCAAGTAATTCCCCGCCGCTGAGCCGCACATGAAAACGCCCCGACTGGTTCGGGGCGTTTTTTTGCCTTTTGAAAAAACCTCAAGACATATACAAATCCTGTAGGAGCTGCCGAAGGCTGCGATCTTTTGACTTCAAGGCAAGATCAAAAAATCGCAGCCTTCGACAGCTCCTACAGGGGCATTTGCCGTTTCTGAACATGAAGCATTTGTCATGAAACTCAACGGCCTGCGACTGAATGTCGCGTATTTCAAGGCCTGCGGGATTTTCTCCGATTCTGCAACAGTCCCTTTCCAAACTCAGTCGTTTACTTAGCAAGCTACCAAACCCTATAACAGAGTCCTGCACACGCCTTGCTGCAGATAACAGAGATTGGAGCTAGCAGATGACTGTAAAAGTGACTGAACGCGACGATTCACATAAATCCCACGAAGGCGTAGCCGCCGGTATCCGCATCTGGGATGTGCATCAACAAGGTTTGCTGGTCGGGATGTTCCACAACGAGATCGACGCCCACAACTACAAGGCTGAACTGGAAACGCTGGAGCATAAGCGCGAACTGGCGACCGGTTGAAAAACGCTTCCATCACGATGCAGCCTGCCCCTTCCCTGCCGGGCAGGCTGCGATCTCTTTCAGACAACCTCAAGCAACGTCAAATACAGGTCGCTCTCGATCGGCACCGACGGGACTCGATCAACAATCCGACCCGCTTCAAGCCTGACCACTTCGACTTCGCCATCGCCCATTCCGTCATTGCGAATCGAAAACTGCAACGATGACGGGTGACGCTTGGCGTAATCGAAATCCATGCCGCAGGCGATCAGGAAATCGATTTTTGCCTCGGTGAGCTCAACCTGGCTGTCGCGCTCGCCCTCCTCCAAGTTGTAGTAATCCAGGCACAGATTGATACCGAAGGGGCAGCCATTGACGAGGCTATTGATAAACTTACCTTCATATCCATCAACGTAACTATGCTCGGCCCGCACGCTACTGAGTTTCTTCACCCTGACGACGATCTCTTCGGAAAGCCTGAATAGCCAAAAGTCCCCATCCATACTCAAGTGTTTGCCAAAGTCGATACCTGATACATGGCGTTTCGGCCACATCGACATCAATGGCCTGTCAACTTCATATTCTTTATTGGAAATGGCCAGCAGGTAATTAATAACATCGTAATAACTCGATTCACCTTCTCCAACTTTGATGAGCGTCGCACAACTCCCCGCCAGCAATACAATCTTGCCGTACCGTTCAATTGGAAGTTCTGTCATCAATGAAGCTACACCTTCGGGCACCTTCTCCAGATAGGCAGAGTTCAGTTCATGGAGCTCCGCTTCGCTGCGGACCTCATGCCAGGGGATGTTCCAGAAGAACTCAGGCAGTGTGAAGAAAAGGCAGGCGGCCCCGTCATGGTCCTCTCGGGCGGCCTTCGCGGCCATTTTTATTTTCCAGAGCACATGGTCAACCCGTGCATCCAACTCACTCACCAGATATTCGCTGATGGTTTGATAGGACGACCGTTGCTTTGAAAACTGCGATTTGAAAGTTGGCTGACGTAACGAAGCGATACTTACAAGCATTGATTTAATCCTTATTGAAGTTCATTCCATTTGTTTTCTCCAGATCATTAAAACTAAATTTTTTTGAAAAAAGAAAACCCGAAAGATCGTATCGATACAATCTTTCGGGTTCAATGTGCAAAAACTCTTGAAGTGCTAGCAAACATGTAAGCCCGCTAGAGCATCGAGTCGATTACCACATCAGGTCATCAGGAATCTGATAGGCCGCGTACGGATCGTCCTCAACACTGACTTCTTCAGTCTTGACGTTCATCTGCACGATGCGCTGCGGATCGCGCTCCTGGATCTTCAGCGCCGCTTCACGCGGGATCACTTCGTAGCCGCCGGCGTGATGGACGATGGCCAGCGAGCCGTTGCTGAGCTTGTTGCGCATCAGCGCGTTGACCGAGAGGCGCTTGACCTTCTTGTCGTCGACGAAGTTGTAGTAATCCTCGGTCGTCAACTTCGGCAGGCGCGTGGCTTCGATCAATTGCTTGATCTGCGCGACACGGGCCTTGGCCTCGGCTTTTTCCTTCTGCTGACGATTGAGCTCCTGATCGCGCTTGACCTTCTCGGCCATGGCTTCCTGAGCCGCGCGCTGCTGGGAATCATCGAGTTCGACCTGGCCTTTGTGGGCCAGGCGCTGTTGCTTCTGCTTGTCTTTGCTGACCTGCTTGGCCTGCTTCTGGTTGACCAGTCCTGCTTTGAGCAACTGGTCGCGAAGGGAAATGCTCATGGTGCTTATTACTCACTTAGGCAACTGCTCAACCGCAGCTGGGCAAATTCTTTTCCTGACGTTTGGCTTCGCCCCATAAGGCGTCCAACTCTTCGAGGGTGCAATCTTCCATGGGACGGTGGGTGTCGCGCAATGCCTGTTCGATAAAACGGAAGCGTCGTTCGAACTTGCTGTTGGCACCACGCAGCGCGGTTTCCGGATCAACCTTGAGATGACGTGCCAGATTGACCACGGAAAACAGCAGGTCACCGATCTCGTCAGCTACAGCCACCGGATCGTTTTCCGACATGGCTTCGAGCACTTCATCAAGCTCTTCACGGACTTTATCGAGCACCGGCAAGGCGTCCGGCCAGTCGAAACCGACCTGCCCTGCCCGCTTCTGCAATTTTGCCGAACGTGACAATGCCGGCAATGCAGCGGGCACGTCATCGAGCAACGACAACTGCTCCGGTGCCGCGGATTTCTCTGCGCGCTCTTCAGCCTTGATCTCTTCCCAGCGTTGCTTGACCTGGTCTTCATTCAGGCGCGGCACGTCCAGCGGCGCGTACAAGTCGCCGGTAGGGAACACGTGAGGATGACGACGGATCAGCTTGCGAGTGATGCTATCGACCACGCCGGCAAACTCGAAGCGCCCTTCTTCCCGGGCCAGCTGACTGTAATAAACCACCTGAAACAGCAAATCGCCCAACTCACCCTGCAAGTGATCGAAGTCCCCGCGCTCGATGGCATCGGCGACTTCGTAAGCTTCTTCAAGGGTGTGCGGGACGATGGTGGCGTAGGTTTGCTTGATGTCCCATGGGCAACCGAACTGCGGATCGCGCAGGCGGTTCATGAGGTGAAGCAGGTCTTCAAGGCTGTACATCATTTTTCTGTCTCACCACAAAACCCTGTGGGAGCTGGCTTGCCAGCGATGGCATCACCTCGATGCTCCAGAGAGACCGAGTTGCCTGCATCGCTGGCAAGCCAGCTCCCACAAAGGATCGAAGTCATCCTCACGGCGTACGGTTACGCCGCGTTTCGATGATGTTCGGCAACTGCGAAATTCGCCCGAGCAACCGACCCAACGCGTCCAGCCCCGGAATCTCGATGGTCAGGGACATCAGCGCGGTGTTGTCCTCCTTGTTCGAGCGGGTGTTGACCGCCAGCACGTTGATGCGCTCGTTGAGCAGCACCTGCGAAACATCACGCAGCAGTCCGGAACGGTCGTAGGCGCGAATGACGATGTCCACCGGATAGGTAAGCACCGGCACCGGCCCCCAGCTGACCTGGATGATCCGCTCCGGCTCGCGCCCGCCCAGTTGCAGCACCGAGGCGCAGTCCTGGCGGTGAATGCTCACGCCACGGCCCTGGGTGATGTAACCGACGATGGCGTCCCCCGGCAACGGCTGGCAGCAGCCGGCCATCTGGGTCATCAGGTTGCCGACGCCCTGGATCTGGATGTCGCCACGCTTGCCCGGTTTGTAGCCGGTGGCCTTGCGTGGAATCAGCTCCAGTTGCTCGTTGCCGCGTTCCGGCTCGACCAGTTGCTGCGCCAGGTTGACCAGTTGCGCTAGGCGCAAATCGCCGGCACCGAGGGCGGCGAACAGGTCTTCGGCGGTTTTCATGTTGGCCTTGTCAGCCAGCTTGTCGAAATCCACCGCCGGCAAACCGAGGCGATTGAGCTCACGCTCAAGCAGGGTTTTACCCGCCGCGACGTTCTGGTCACGGGCCTGCAACTTGAACCAGTGAACAATCTTTGCCCGCGCCCGCGAGGTGGTGACGTAACCCAGGTTCGGGTTCAGCCAGTCACGGCTCGGGGTGCCGTGCTTGCTGGTGATAATCTCGACCTGTTCACCGGTTTGCAGGCTGTAGTTGAGCGGCACGATGCGCCCGTTGATCTTGGCGCCGCGGCAGTTGTGACCGATTTCGGTGTGCACACGGTAAGCGAAGTCCAGCGGCGTCGCGCCCTTCGGCAGGTCGATGGCGTGACCGTCCGGGGTGAAGATGTAGACGCGATCAGGTTCGATATCGACCCGCAGCTGTTCCGCCAGACCACCGATATCACCCAGCTCTTCATGCCACTCGAGCACCTGACGCAGCCAGGAGATTTTCTCTTCGTAGTGATTGGAGCCGGACTTGACGTCGGTGCCTTTGTACTTCCAGTGCGCGCAAACCCCCAGCTCTGCCTCTTCGTGCATGGCGTGGGTGCGGATCTGCACTTCCAGCACCTTGCCCTCGGGGCCGATCACTGCCGTGTGCAACGAGCGGTAGCCGTTTTCCTTCGGGTTGGCGATGTAGTCGTCGAACTCTTTCGGGATGTGTCGCCACAGGGTGTGAACGATACCCAGCGCGGTGTAGCAATCGCGCATTTCCGGCACCAGCACGCGAACGGCGCGCACGTCATAGATCTGGCTGAATTCCAGACCCTTGCGCTGCATTTTGCGCCAGATCGAATAGATGTGTTTGGCCCGGCCGCTGATGTCGGCATCGACGCCGGTGGCCTGCAATTCGTTTTTCAGCTGGCTCATCACGTCGCTGATGAAACGCTCGCGATCCAGTCGCCGCTCATGGAGCAACTTGGCGATCTGCTTGTACTGATCGGGCTCAAGGTAACGGAAGGACAAGTCCTCCAGTTCCCACTTGATATGACCGATCCCCAGGCGATGGGCGAGCGGCGCGTAGATGTCGAAGACTTCACGGGCGACGCGGTTGCGCTTTTCGTCGTCGGCGGTTTTTACCGCACGGATCGCGCAGGTGCGCTCGGCCAGTTTGATCAGGGCGACGCGAACGTCGTCGACCATGGCCACCAGCATCTTGCGCAGGTTTTCAACCTGGCCCTGAGTGCCGAGCACCAGGGATTTACGCGGGCTCAAGCTGTCGCTGATCGCGGCCATGCGCTGCACACCGTCGATAAGCTTGGCCACTACAGGACCGAAGCGCTGGCTGATCGCCGGAAGCTGGATCTGGCCTTCGCGCACGCCACGGTACAGGACCGCGGCGACCAGCGAATCCTGATCGAGTTTGAGGTCGGCGAGAATCTCGGCGATCTCAAGGCCGGTGCGGAAACTCGAGTTTCCTTCCGACCACAGATTCTTGGCCGCATTGGCCTGTTGCTCAGACTCGCGAGCGAACTCGCAGGCCTCCTTCAAGGCTTCGCGATCCAGTGCCAGATCGACACTGACCGCATGATCGAGCCAAGCCTCGAGATTGATACTGCCGTCGGTGTTGATCGGCTGGTGTGCTCTCACCTGTACCATCTTGCTTACCTTCCCTACGACGCAGATTCAATGCGTCAAATCGCTGACCTTCGTTGCCCGTGCGCCCACGTCGGGCTGGTGCGTGGCTGCACGGGCGGGCCAGTCGGACCAGACGAGCATCCTAGCTCGCTTCAAATAACGCCATGGCCTCGACATGTGCCGTCTGAGGAAACATATCGAGAATCCCGGCACGTTTTAACCGGTAGCCCTGCTTGATCAATTCGACCGTGTCGCGCGCCAGAGTTGCAGGGTTGCACGACACATACACCAACCGTTCGGCACCCAAGGTCTTGAGCTTGCGCACGACCTCGAAAGCACCGTCACGCGGTGGGTCCAAGAGTACCGCACAAAAGCCTTCGCGCGCCCATTCGGCGTCGGTCAAAGGCTGGGATAAATCGGCCTGAAAAAACTTCGCGTTATGCAGATTATTGCTAGCGGCGTTCGCGGCTGCCCGCTCGACCATCACCTGCACACCTTCCACCGCCACCACTTCGCGAACGGTCTGGGCCAGCGGCAAGGCAAAGTTGCCCAGGCCGCAGAACAGATCGAGTACGCGCTCATCCGCGGTCGGTTTCAACCAGTCCAGCGCCTGGGCCACCATCGCTTCGTTGACCCCGGCGTTGACCTGCACGAAATCTCCGGGCCGGTAAGCCAGTTCCAGATTCCACTGTTCCAGACGATAGCCCAACGATTGATCGGCCTCGACCGGTTGCGGCTCGCCGTCGCCATGCAGCCATAACTGGGCTTCATGGAACGCACAGAAATCCTTGAGGATCGTCAGGTCGGCTTCAGACAACGGCGCCATGTGTCGCAGCAAAACTGCCAGCGATGAACCACTGAACAGTTCCACATGCCCGAGTGCCTGAGGCTTGCTCAAGCGACGGAGCATCTCCGGCAAACGGGTCATGATCGGTTGCAAGGGCTGTACCAGCACCGGGCACTCATTGATACCGACAATGTCCTGGCTGCCGGCGGCGCGGAAACCGACTTCGAGTTTCTTGGCCTTCATGTCCCAACGCACGGCTACGCGGGCGCGGCGACGGTAGCCGAATTCCGGACCGCTCAAAGGCGCCGCCCATTCTTCGGGTTCGACACCGGCGACCTTGGACAATTGCTCGGCGAGCATGCGCTGTTTCAGGGCGAGCTGTTCGTTATGAGGCAGATGCTGCACGCTGCAACCGCCGCAACGGCCGGCATGGGGGCACGGTGCCGGGCGACGCAATTCGCTGGCCTTGAATACCCGCTCGGTACGCGCCTCGACCACCTTGCCGTGGGCACCAAGTACGCGCGCCTCGATCTCTTCACCGGCCAAAGCGCCGATGACGAACCAGGTCCGGCCTTCGAAAAACGCGATACCGCGACCGTCATTGGCCAGGCGCTCGATGGTCAGGCGCTGCTTTTTGCCGGTCGGGACTTGCGGGGCCTTGCTGCCGCCGGTGGGCTGGAAGCGCAGGCCTCTCTCATGCTTGGCCATCAGTTGGGCGCGTCGAAAATGCCGGTCGACAGGTAACGGTCGCCACGGTCGCAGATGATCGCGACGATCACCGCGTTTTCAACTTCTTTGGACAAACGCAGCATCGCCGCCACGGCACCGCCCGAAGAGACGCCGCAGAAGATGCCTTCTTCGCGGGCCAGTCGACGGGTCACGTCTTCGGCTTCGCTTTGCGCCATGTCGACGATCCGGTCCACGCGATCGGCCTGGTAAATCTTCGGCAGGTATTCCTGGGGCCAGCGACGGATGCCCGGGATCGCCGAGCCTTCCATCGGTTGCAGACCGATGATCTCGACATTTTCGTTCTGCTCTTTCAAGTAGCGCGAAACGCCCATGATGGTCCCGGTGGTGCCCATGGAACTGACGAAATGGGTGATGCCGCCCTGGGTCTGACGCCAGATTTCCGGGCCGGTGGTGGTGTAGTGCGCCTCGGGATTGTCACCGTTGGCGAACTGATCCAGCACCTTGCCACGGCCTTCGGCTTCCATCTTCTGCGCGAGGTCGCGGGCGCCTTCCATGCCTTGCTCCTGGCTGACCAGAATCAGCTCGGCGCCATAGGCGGTCATGGCGGCCTTGCGCTCGGCGCTGGAGTTGTCCGGCATGATCAGGATCATCTTGTAACCCTTGATCGCGGCGGCCATGGCCAACGCGATGCCGGTATTACCCGAGGTCGCTTCGATCAGCGTATCGCCGGCGTGGATCTGCCCGCGCAATTCGGCGCGGGTGATCATCGACAGCGCCGGACGGTCCTTGACCGAACCCGCCGGGTTGTTCCCTTCGAGCTTGAGCAAAAGGGTATTGCTGGTGGCGCCGGGCAGGCGCTGCAAACGAACCAGCGGAGTGTTGCCGACGCAATCGGCGATGGTTGGGTACTGCAAGGTCATGGCGTATTCGCAATCCAGACTGCGGGGGCGCCTATCATACCGGCAAACCTCGGAAGGCCATATCACGCAAAGTGTGGTGCTTATGGCTTCTGGGAATAAGGGGCTGGATCAGCAGGCTTCTGCTTGGGCCAGTAAAACTCGCGCACTTCCGGGTGGTTGCTCTGACCAAGCATGATCAGGTTGTGCGACTACGAAAATTGTCGCGCCAGTGGTGCGACTTTTTCTTCGGGGCGGTAAGCAGGCCTGACTCCTTGAGGATGAGTAAAAGCCAGAGCTTAAACGGTCAAGGAAGCCTCAAAATGCCGGTGATACCCTTTCGGAAATTTCGTACAACAACTCGGGAACACTCCGCCATGATCAGCCTGATGGTGGTTCGGTCAATTTTCCATTCCGTCCTGAAAAACAAGGGGTAACAAATCGCTGTCAGCAAATGCACTTTTCTGTAGGAAAAAAGAATGTGCTCATCGGAAATTTCCTGCACCTCGCAACGGCATGCATGAACTAGTTGGCATCAGAACTTACAGATAATCTTTTTCAATGTTCAGTCAAACACGACGTCTGACTGCTCATAGGGTGCGGGACAAGCGATGACTCGCTGGTGATGCTCACACCTTAACTTAGCCAAACTGGATTTATCTCAAGGAAGAAAACCGATGAAGATTTTACTCGCCCTACCCTTTGCCGCACTGATGATTGCGAGCGGCCAAGTCTCTGCTGCATGCGTTTACATTCAGAACACCTATAGTGGAATCGTGCCTGCCAACTCGGAAGTAATCGTTCAAGGCCCTTTCACCATTACCGGCGCAAATGGATGTCGACAAGCAAATATCACCTCTACTATTACGGCCTTAGGCGTTAGTAATCCCCCAAGCCAATTCATTGACAGATTGAATGGTTCAATCTGGACTAAAGTCGATGGAGGCAATAGAAGTAATGTGTCGACTCTTGGTGAGTTGGGCAGCTACAGGGTTCGCCTGAAAAATGACCACAATGTAGCCAGAGGGTATTCCGGCACAACACGTTATGGCCGATAAATAGGTGATCTGCCGGTGCACGCAGCTTTCATCATCGTGCACCGGTCTATTCAGGCCTCAACGTTGACGGCCAGGTGATTCTGAGGGGTGTTTGCAAAAAAAGACAGTGCCCCCAGTGCATGATTCACACGTACCAAGGCACTCGTTATTTCATGAAAACTCGACGCAGATTCCGACCTGCCAATCGCCTGCCGTTCCTCCAGTAACTGGTTGAACATGGCAATCGCATTAAATTTCACGTCTGTCTCGGCCTTATGACCACGTTCATCAAACGCCATATTGCCCAAAGAAAGAAAATCATACATATGAATATCTATCAGATCATCGTGATAGAGCGCCTGCCCAATTTTCGTCAATTCATTTGTACTGACTGATGTAAAATCGTAGCCCCGCAACAAATCCTTCAACGCCCCCAATGAAGATTCGCCAATCAACTTCAATGATTCAACAGCATCATCGGCATTCTTCTTTGTGTAGCTATTGGTAGTTTCATGAGGATTCTTGACGACGTAGGCATCTGCCTTCATCGACAACACCGGAAAATTAATATTCATCAAACATCTCCCTGAATTTTATTCTCAAGTTAGATATCGCCACCCAACTTTAAACCTTGAGAGTTTTGTCCAAGGAATGCCATGTAAAGATGTTGCGAATTATCTCAAAACTACAATTTGAACATTGCCGGTTAAACCGGCGACGTATGAACCAACAACCGCATATTCATCCGCAACCCGCTCCCGGCGTTCTGCGCCCAAAGCTTTCCGCCCTGACGCTGCACCGCGTTCCTGGCGATGCTCAAGCCCAGACCAAAGCCGCCATTGCCCGGCCGCGAGCCATCCAGGCGCGTGAACGGCAGGAAGATCCGCTCAAGATCTGCTTCCTCGACTCCGCCGCCCTGATCCTCCAGCCACAGATGCCAGTACTTGCCCGCACGTCGGCCACCGAGGGCGACGATGCCGCCGGCCGGAGAATGCCGAATGGCGTTGCGCAGCATGTTTTCCAGCGCCTGGGCCAGGGTGTTGAGATTACCGCGCACCCAGCAGGAAGCATCGACCTCGCAGCGCAATTGGGCGGGCGACCAGCAACTTTCATAGCAGGCGTTTTCCGTGAGCATTTCCCACAAGGCCTGGACCTGGATCGCTTCATCGGGCAATCGCGTGCGTTCTGTGTCGAGCCAAGCCAGTTGCAGCGTGTCTTCCACCAGCCGTTGCATGCCATCGACTTCGCGGCCAATACGCTCGCGCAGGGCTTCCAGCCCTTGTTCGCTTTCGCTGGCCACCCGCAGGCGACTCAGCGGCGTGCGCAGTTCGTGGGACAGGTCGCGCAGCAATTGCTGTTGCAGCGCCACGGTAGTTTGCAGGCGTTCGGACATGTGATCGAACGCCCTGCCCAGTTCACCCAATTCATCAGAGCGATTGGTGGTCCGGCTCGACAGCCGAACGTTCAACTGATCGGCGCGCCAGGCATTGGCCTGTGCGCGAAGGTGATTGAGCGGCACCACCAGCAAGCGGTACAACCCGACGCACAGCAGCAAGGTGAACAGTCCCGGAATCACGCCGTTGGTGATCACGCGCCAGAACACCCGGTATTGCCCGGGCACGAATCGTTGGGGCAGTTCGATCACCAGGCTGCCGGCGGAAGGATCGCCGGGAAACGGCACGCGCATCCATGGCCGACCTTTTTTGTGGATGGGCCAATCGAGGCCGCGCAGAAAGGTTAGGTGCTCGATGTCTTTGTCGGTCAATGCCTGGCTGCCCAAGGACTGCAAATCACCGCCGATGACGCCCACCCAGCTCTTTTCCCGGCGTTGCATGCTTTGCAGCCAGCGGTCGACGCCCTGACGCTCGTCCTGACGCCACGCCTGCTCGGCTTCGGCGGAGTAGCGCGTCAGGGCGCCCCGGGCCTCGTCCGAGAGGAACTGGTTGCGCTCCTCCATATAGCGGCCCCAGGACCAACTGAGCCAGATCATCAGCAGACAGAACGCCACCAGCAGACAGGCGAGTTTCCAGAACAGCGAGTGCCGCCCCGGCAAATTACATTTCATCGCCGGCACTCAGGATATAACCCTTGCCCCAGACCGTGCGCACTTCACGCTCGGTATAACCGATGGCCTTGAGCTTGCGGCGGATCTGGCTGATGTGCATGTCCAGGCTGCGGTCATGGGCCGCGTAACCGCGTTGCAGCACATGTTGATAAAGGAAGGCTTTGCTCAACACTTCATCGCCGTTGCGGTTCAGGGTTTCCAGCAGCCGGTATTCGCTGCGGGTCAGGCCGGCCGCCTGCTCGCCGTAGAAAACCTCGAACAGATCGTCGTCGAAACGCAGGTTGTCCGTCGCCGGGGCAATCGCCGCCGTTGTAGGCCGGCGATCAAGTGCAACCCGGCGCAGAATCGCTTCGATGCGCACGCGCAACTCGGCCATGCTGAAGGGTTTGGGCAGGTAGTCGTCGGCGCCCAGGCGGAAGCCGCTGATGCGATCCGCCTCGGCACCTAGCGCCGACATCAGCAATACCGGCGTGGAATGGCTCTGGCGCAATTGCGTCAGCACCGACAATCCGTCCAGGCCCGGCAGCAGGATGTCCATCAGCACCACATCGAAGGCGTGATCGCGGGCAGCGTCCAGACCTTCCTGGCCATTTTGGCACCAGGTCACCTGAAAGCCGCTACGGCCCAGATGCTCGTGGACATAGGCACCGAGCACGAGGTCGTCTTCGATGGAAAGGATACGGGGATGGCCGGCAGCAATGGGAGTCATGAGTATCTGCAAATAATTCTCAGTTGACAATTATTCAAGATTGCATCGCACAGGGCAACCCAAGGGTTCTCCCAGCCTGTAAAAGTGTCGAACCGACCGACGAATGACGACATCAATTTTACAAAGATTGCCCGCCTGCAAATCGCTACACTGCGCAGGTGACGCGTGCCGGACGCATGCGCAGGTCTATCGATAGCTGGATGCAGGAGAGATGCGTGCTCAAGAAACTGGGAATTAAAGGCCGCGTGTTGTTGCTGACCCTGTTGCCGACCAGCCTGATGGCGTTGGTCCTGGGCGGCTATTTTACCTGGATGCAGCAATCGGACCTGCAAACCCAACTGATGCAGCGCGGTGAAATGATCGCCGAGCAACTGGCGCCATTGGTGGCGCCGGCCATGGGTCACCACAACAATGAGTTGCTGGAACGCATCGCCACGCAGTCCCTGGAACAACCGGACGTGCGTGCCGTGACCTTTCTCGCGCCAGACCGCACACTCCTGGCCCACGCCGGGCCGACCATGCTCAATCAGGCGCCCCTGGGCGACGGCTCGCAAATGCTGCGCCGCAGCGGCAATGACGCGACCCGTTATTTACTGCCGGTGTTCGGTAAACACCGCAATCTGGCCGGTGACGTGATTCCCGATGAAGCCGACCGCCTGCTGGGCTGGGTCGAGCTCGAACTGTCCCACAACGGCATGCTGCTGCGCGGTTACCGCAGCCTGTTTGCCAGCCTGATGATGATCGCCGCCGGTCTTTGCGGGGCGGCGCTGCTGGCATTGCGCATGGGGCGCACGATCAATGGTCCGTTAAGCCAGATCAAGCAAGCCGTGGCCCAACTCAAGGACGGTCATCTGGAAACCCGCCTGCCGCCCCTCGGCAGCCAGGAGCTGGATGAATTGGCGTCCGGCATCAACCGCATGGCCGGCACCCTGCAAAATGCCCAGGAAGAATTGCAGCACAGCATCGACCAGGCCACCGAAGACGTGCGCCAGAATCTGGAAACCATTGAAATCCAGAACATCGAGCTCGACCTGGCGCGCAAGGAAGCCCTGGAAGCGAGCCGGATCAAGTCCGAGTTCCTGGCCAACATGAGCCACGAAATCCGCACGCCGCTCAACGGCATTCTCGGTTTCACGCACCTGCTGCAAAAAAGCGAGCTGACCCCGCGCCAACTCGACTACCTGGGCACCATCGAAAAATCCGCCGACAGCCTGTTGGGGATCATTAACGAGATCCTCGACTTCTCGAAGATCGAGGCCGGCAAACTGGTGCTCGACCATATTCCGTTCAACCTGCGCGACTTGCTGCAGGACACCCTGACCATCCTCGCCCCGGCCGCCCACGCCAAGCAGCTGGAACTGGTGAGCCTGGTTTACCGCGACACGCCGTTGTCGCTGGTGGGTGATCCGCTGCGGCTCAAGCAGATCCTCACCAACCTGGTCAGCAACGCGATCAAGTTCACCCGCGAAGGCACCATCGTTGCCCGCGCCATGCTTGAAGAAGAACACGAAGACAGCGTGCAACTGCGCATCAGCATCCAGGACACCGGCATCGGCCTGTCGAACCAGGATGTGCGCGCGCTGTTCCAGGCGTTCAGTCAGGCCGACAACTCGCTGTCGCGACAACCCGGCGGCACCGGCCTGGGACTGGTGATTTCCAAGCGCCTGATCGAACAGATGGGCGGCGAGATCGGCGTCGACAGCACACCGGGCGAAGGTTCGGAGTTCTGGATCAGCCTGAGCCTGCCGAAAACCCGTGACGACGCCGAAGACCTGCCCGGTCCGCCGCTATTCGGCCGGCGCGTGGCGGTACTGGAAAACCACGAGCTGGCCCGTCAGGCATTGCAGCACCAACTGGAGGATTGCGGCCTCGCCGTCACCCCGTTCAATACCCTGGAAAGCCTGACCAATGGCGTAACCGGCGCGCATCAGACTGATCAGGCGATTGACCTGGCGGTGCTGGGTGTCACTAGTAACGACATGCCGCCTGAGCGCCTCAACCAGCACATCTGGGACCTCGAACACCTGGGCTGCAAAGTGCTGGTGCTGTGCCCGACCACGGAACAGACGCTGTTCCACCTCTCGGTGCCCAACCCGCACAGCCAGCTCCAGGCCAAACCGGCCTGCACCCGCAAGCTGCGGCGTGCGCTGTCCGATCTGGTCAACCCGCGCCTGCCCCGCAGCGAACCCGGCGAACCGGTCTCCAGCCGCGCGCCGAAAGTGCTTTGCGTCGACGACAACCCGGCCAACCTGCTGTTGGTGCAAACCCTGCTCGAAGACATGGGCGCCAAAGTGCTGGCCGTGGAGAGTGGTTACGCCGCCATCAAAGCGGTGCAGAGCGAGACCTTCGATCTGGTGCTGATGGACGTGCAGATGCCCGGCATGGACGGACGCCAGAGCACCGAAGCGATCCGCCAGTGGGAAAGCGAACGGCATTGCACGCCGCTGCCGATCGTCGCCCTCACCGCCCACGCCATGGCCAACGAAAAACGCGCATTGCTGCAAAGCGGCATGGACGACTACCTGACCAAACCGATCAGCGAACGGCAACTGGCGCAAGTGGTGTTGAAGTGGAGTGGCCTGGCGCTGCGCAATCAGGTCCCGGAGCGTTCTGGCGACAGCCACGGCAGCGCCTACGAATTGCTGGTGCTGGATCACGAAGAAGGTTTGCGCCTGGCCGCCGGCAAGGCCGATTTGGCGGCAGACATGCTGGCAATGCTGCTGGCTTCGCTGGAAGCCGACCGCGAAGCGATTCGCCAGGCCCAGGCAAGCCACGATCACAACGCCCTGATCGAACGGGTCCATCGCCTGCATGGCGCCACTCGTTATTGCGGCGTACCGCAACTGCGCGCCGCCTGCCAACGCAGCGAAACCCTGCTCAAGCAACAAGACCCGAAAGCCTTCGGCGCGCTCGAAGAACTCGACCGGGCGATCAATCGTCTGGCCGCCCAGGCGCGGATCAATGCTTGATTCAGCTCAACGTGGTCGAACAGTGGAAGGGCTAATAATGCAGGAGCTGCCGAAGGCTGCGATCTTTTGATCTTGGGCGGCTTCGTGATCGCCAAAAATCAAGGTCAAAAGATCGCAGCCTTCGGCAGCTCCAGATGCGTGAGAGCGCCAGGACATCAGTGTTCAAGAGGACAGCATGCGCACGATTCTTTTCAGCAGCCAGACCTACGACCGCGACAGTTTTCTTGCCGCCGACTTGCCCTCGGGCATCGAGTTGCACTTTCAAGCGGCACGACTGAGCCTCGATACGGCAGCGTTGGCCGAGCATCACGAAGTGGTCTGCGCCTTCATCAATGATGACCTCAGCGCCCCGGTGCTCGAACGTCTGGCCGCCGGCGGCACACGCTTGATCGCCCTGCGCTCGGCCGGTTACAACCATGTCGACCTGGCAGCGGCCAAACGCCTGGGCTTGGCGATCGTGCGCGTTCCGGCCTACTCGCCCCATGCCGTGGCCGAACACGCGGTGGCGCTGATCCTGGCACTCAACCGCCGTTTGCACCGCGCCTACAATCGCACCCGCGAAGGCGATTTCAGCCTGCATGGGCTGACCGGTTTCGATCTGGTGGGCAAGACCGTGGGCGTGGTCGGCACCGGGCAGATCGGCGCGACCTTCGCCAAAATCATGAACGGCTTCGGTTGCCAGTTGCTGGCGTATGACCCATGCCCAAACCCTCAGGTCGAAGCGCTGGGCGCCCGTTATCTGAGCCTGCCGCAACTGCTGGCCGAATCGCAGATCATCAGCCTGCACTGCCCGCTCAATGAACAGAGCAAACATTTGATCAACCGCGAATCACTGGCGCACATGCAACCGGGGGCGATGCTGATCAACACCGGTCGCGGCGGTCTGGTGGACACACCGGCGCTGATCGAGGCGTTGAAGAACGGTAAGTTGGGTTATCTGGGGCTGGACGTCTATGAAGAGGAGGCGCAGCTGTTTTTCGAGGACCGTTCCGACCTGCCCTTGCAGGACGATGTCCTGGCGCGACTGCTGACGTTCCCCAACGTGATCATCACCGCGCACCAAGCCTTCCTGACCCGCGAAGCCCTGGGCGCGATTGCCGCAACCACCTTGCAGAACATCGCAGCGTGGGCGGCCGGTACGCTACAGAATCAGGTCGAGGGCTGATCGGCTCAGGCTTTCGACAAAACAATCATCAGCCCCAGCCAACCAAAACCGAGCAAACGCGCCAGCCAGCTATGCCCGGGGCGCAGCAGGAACCAGACAAAAAACGGCGGCAGCAAAAACACCATGATCTTCAGCCAGAGTTCTACCGGGCGCGGTCCTGCGGGCGCTGCAACCGGGGCCTGGATTTGAGGTTCAGGTTCAGCTTCGAGTTTGCGTCGACGCCCAAACGCCGCAGGTGTCACCCGCGGCACACTTTCATTGGTGGGTAACCGCCCGAACGAAATCACTGTTTCCTGCGGCGAGGCTGTCGCTTGCCCTGCCTGTGCTGGCGCACCGCAATGAATGCAAGCAGGCGCCGTTGAACTGATGCGTTGCTTGCATTCAAAACACTCGATTAACGCCATGTCCATTCCTTAGGGATGCAAAAGCGGCAGTGTGCCATGACTCGACCGTTAAATTGAACCTGATCGAAGGTCATCTGCCTGCGCCATGCTGCGCGCAAGCCCGTGCTAGCATATCGCGCATATTTGGAGGACCCATGGTCGAACACGATTTCCGCTACAGCCTGATGAACCCGCAACACACCCTCACCGAATGCCGCGCCCTGGTGCCGGGGCGTTATCAAGTCACCGGCAACGGCGGCTCGATTCGTAACAACGACGTGTTGGTAGTGACCCTCAAAGGTGCCAAGGACTTGTCCATGCGCCTGACCGTCGAAACGGTTCGCCACTTGATCAACCCGCCCGGTCAATGGGTCGCGGTGGCCAGCGGTCCGGTGTTCGGCGAGTTGGCGATCCACACCTGGCAAGTGAACTGCGACAGCTGCGCCAAAGAGTTGAGCTTCGAGTTCGCGGTCGACGCCAAGCTGGGCAACAAGGCCGAAAAGCCTGCCGCCACCGCGCGGATTGCCGAGTTGGGCTGGACCACCGTCGGCGAAAAACACCTGTGCCCGAAATGTCAGGAGCCCGCGTGATGAAACGCCTCGCCCTGGCCGGTATGGTCGGTGCAAGCCTGCTGGGTTGTGCCGCCGAGCCTGTGCAATTGCAACAAAACCGCAGCTACATTCTGGAGTGGATCGGCGAGCGGCCGTTGATGGATTACAGCCACCTGACCATCACCCTCGGTGAAGACGGTCGCGCCTACGGCAACGGCGGCTGCAACCACTGGTTCGCGCCGTACACCCTGGAAGGCAAAAAGCTGAGCTTCGGCAAGATCGGCAGCACCCGCAAACTGTGCGCGCCAGCGCTGATGGAGCAGGAAAAACGCTTCCTTCAGGCGCTGGAGGGCGTGCAGCGTTGGGACGTCTCGTCGATCGAGCAGATGCGCTTCTGGCCGGCCGAAGGCAAGCCGCTGCGCTGGTGGCTTGAAGAGGGTTGAGTCCCTTTGAAAAGATCGCAGCCTGCGGCAGCTCCTACATGGATTTTCGTACACCCTGTAGGAGCTGCCGAAGGCTGCGATCTTTTGCTTTAATTCTTGGCCTGCAACGCCTCCAGCTTCGCCATCACCCCCGCCGCCGTCTGTTCGCCCATCAACTGTTCGCGCACCTTGCCCTTGTTATCGATGATGTAGGTCACCGGCAGCGCTTCACTGCGCGGCAGTTCGAACACTTCGGAAGGGTCCTGCGCCAGCACAGTGAATTTGATACCAAGTTTTTCACTGGCGCCTTTCAGTTCTTCGCCCTGCACATTGTCGAAGTTGACGCCGAACACACCGATCTTCTTGTCCTTGAGCTGCTCGGCCAAGGTGTTCAACTCCGGAATCTCGGTACGGCACGGGCCGCACCATTCAGCCCAGTAATTGAGCACCAGCCATTTACCGTCCAGACGCTCGGCGGCGACCTTCTGCCCGTTCTGATCGATCCCGTAGTCGTTACCGCAGCCCCCCAGCATCAACGCCCCGATGATCGTCAATGCCGCTGCCAGTCGCCTTGTCATGTCGTGTTCCTTGTCAAAAATTGAATGCGCCTGCGACCCATCGCCTCTCGCGGTTCTGGAATGCGCGCTGCACGGTTAGAATAGCCGCCACCTTACGCAAGATGCGACCCGCACATGACCGATCTGACGCTTTATCACAACCCGCGCTGCTCGAAATCCCGCGGAGCGCTCGAATTGCTGGAAGCCCGTGGCCTGACCCCGACCGTGGTCCGCTACCTGGAAACCCCGCTGGACGCCGCGCAGATTCAGAGTCTGCTGGGCAAACTCGGGATCAGCGCCCGGCAATTGCTGCGCACCGGCGAGGACGAGTACAAAACCCTCAACCTCGCCGACAGCAATCTGAGCGAGGCGCAATTGATCGCCGCCATCGCCGCCCACCCGAAACTAATGGAGCGACCGATTCTCGAAGTCGGCGACAAAGCCGTCATCGGCCGTCCGCCGGAGCAGATCCTGGAATTGTTGCCATGAGTGCGCCGTACATTCTGGTTCTGTATTACAGCCGCAGCGGCTCGACCAACGAAATGGCCCGGCAGATTGCCCGAGGCGTGGAACAGGCCGGCCTTGAAGCGCGGTTGCGCACGGTGCCGGCGATTTCCACCGAGTGCGAAGCCGTGGCGCCGGACATTCCGGACGAAGGTGCGCTCTATGCCAGCCTCGACGACCTGAAAAACTGCGCAGGCCTGGCCCTCGGCAGCCCGACCCGCTTCGGCAACATGGCGGCGCCGCTCAAATACTTCCTCGACGGCACCAGCAACCTGTGGCTGACCGGCGCGCTGGTGGGCAAACCGGCCGGCGTGTTCACTTCCACGGCGAGCCTGCACGGCGGCCAGGAAACCACCCTGCTGTCGATGATGCTGCCGTTGCTGCACCACGGCATGCTGATCACCGGCCTGCCCTACAGCGAATCGGCATTGCTGGAAACCCAGGGCGGCGGTACGCCCTATGGCGCCAGCCACCACGCCGGGGCTGATGGCAAAAGCGGTCTGGATTCACACGAAGTGGCGCTGTGCCGCGCGCTGGGCATGCGCCTGGCAAAGACTGCACAGAAGCTGGAGGGCTGAGCGTGGCCAAGAAGCCGAAGATCCTGCCCGCCGTCGATTGGCTCAAACCCCGCGTCCGGGCGATGCGCGTGATCAGCCTGTTGTGTTTTTTGGGTCTGGTGGGGCTGCTGTGCGTTTACTACCTGCTGGTCGCCGATCTGCACGGCGCGCGGCCATGGGTGATCTTGCTGATCGAACTGGTGCCGCTGCTGATACTGGCGCCGGGGATGATTATCGGCAGCCCGCGCGGGCATTCATGGATGTGCTTTGTGGTGAACCTGTATTTCATCAAGGGCGCACTGGCGGCGTATGACCCGAACCGGCAGGTTTTCGGTTTGCTGGAGATGGGTGCGAGCCTGGCGGTATTCTGTTCGGCGCTGTTGTATGTGCGGTGGCGATATCAGTTGAACCGCAAGTTGGCTGGCGAGGGCCAAGTCTCCGTCGCCTGATCTGGCCTCATCGCTGGCAAGCCAGCTCCCACAGGTTTTTACGTCGATCACATATTTGTGTTTCAACAGAGATTCTGTGGGAGCTGGCTTGCCAGCGATGAGTACAACCCGGTCTCAATGATTGACAGTATAAGCCAGCATCATCGAAATCTGGCTCATCGGCCGCCCGCCACTTTCTTCGTACCACTGGTTGAACACATCCTGCACCAACGCCAGGTCACGCAGGCTGGTCGGCACTTTGTCGATAATGTTCTGCGCGTTCAACGCCGCCACCACGTCGTAGCTCGGCACAAAGGTGTCCTTGCCGACCATGCGCAGGAAACGCGGCGCCGACAAACCGCCCAACTGATGGCCACGCTTTTTCAGGAAGGTCCAGAGGCCGACGATGTCGGTCACCGGCCATTCGGCGATCATCGCCCCGAAGCTGCCCTTCTCGTGGGCGACATCCAGCACAAACTGCGCATTGCGTGGCACGCTCTTGAGCTTGCCCAAGTGGCGGATGATCCGCGCGTCCTGCATCAGGCGTTCGAGATGTTCGGCGCTCATCAGCACGACTTTTTCCGGGTCGAACTTGAAGAACACTTCTTCGAAGGCCGGCCACTTGGCATCCACCAGGCTGTGCTTGAGCCCGGCGCGGAACACCCGCAACGCCATGGTCGAGAGGTAACGATCGTCGGTGATGTCGCGCAGTTGTGCCGGAGTTTTGGGAACGGGCAGATGGGCTTCCAGTTCAGCTGCCGAACCGAAACGGTTCAAGCAGTATTCGTTCAGCCACTTGTAGTCGCGCATGCCCTCTCCTGAGGATAGAAACGAAAAACCTGTGGGAGCCAGCCTGCTGGCGATGAAGGGGTGTCAGTCAACAATGATGTGTCTGACACACCGCCATCGCCAGCAGGCTGGCTCCCACAGTAATCGTGTTTAGAGGTTGACCACATTGACGAAGCGCGAAGCCGCCGTCTCGTCGATCTTGAGGTTGGTGAAGTCGAACAGGTTGCGGTCCGCCAGTTGCGACGGGATCACGTTCTGCAGGCTGCGGAAAATGCTCTCGGTGCGCCCCGGCGTCTTGCGGTCCCACTCCTGGAGCATGTCCTTGACCACCTGACGCTGCAGGTTTTCCTGGGAACCGCAGAGGTTGCACGGGATGATCGGGAATTGCTTGAGGTCCGAGTAGGCCTGGATGTCTTTTTCGTTGCAGTAGGCCAACGGGCGGATCACCACGTTGCGACCGTCATCGGCCCGCAGTTTAGGCGGCATGGCCTTGAGCGAACCGTTGAAGAACATGTTCAGGAAGAACGTCTCGACGATGTCGTCGCGATGATGACCGAGGGCCATTTTGGTCGCGCCGATTTCGTCGGCGAAGGTGTACAGCGTGCCGCGACGCAGGCGCGAGCACAGCGAGCAGGTGGTCTTGCCTTCCGGAATCAGTTCCTTGACCACCGAATAAGTGTCTTTCTCGACGATGTGGTACTCGATGCCTAGCTCTTTGAGGTAGGCCGGCAGCACATGCTCAGGGAAGCCCGGCTGCTTCTGGTCCATGTTCACGGCCACGATCTCGAACTTGATCGGCGCGACCTTCTGCAAGTGCATCAGCACATCGAGCATGGTGTAGCTGTCCTTGCCACCGGACAGGCAGACCATGACCTTGTCGCCGTCTTCAATCATGTTGAAGTCGGCAACCGCCTCACCGGCCTGACGGCGAAGGCGCTTTTGCAGTTTGTTCTGGTTGACCGTAAGAGTGCCCATGACGCGAAATCCGTGAGGTGTGACGAAAGGCGGGCATTTTACGCAAAAACACTCGCAGGGCGAAGAGTCTATGGTCTACAGACCCTTCAGCGATTACCCCGCTGCTTTACAGCGCAATTTGCTCTAAGCCCCTGCTCCTTGTGCGGTTAAGACCTTCCTATACTGCGACATAAGGTCGCATTCGAATTCCAGACCTATTACTTACTTGGCCATTGGCCCGTAGGCGCTCCACTGGGGGGCGACGGTAAAAACAAGAGGAGTGACTGGCATGATCCATCACGTAGTGGGGCTCTTCACCCACCCTGACCAAGAATGGAAAGAAATCCGCGGCGACCAGGAGGAAAGCATCAGCCACATGTACCTGACTCACACACTGATTCTGGCGGCGATCCCTGCGGTGTCGGCGTTCATAGGCACCACGCAGGTCGGTTGGGTCATCGGCAATCGCGCACCGGTGATGCTGACGATGGAAAGTGCGCTATGGATGTCGGTCATGTCCTACCTGGCGATGCTCGGGGGAGTTGCAGTGATGGGGGCATTCATTCACTGGATGGCCCGCACCTATGATGCCAACCCCAGCCTGGCCCGTTGCGTGGCGTTCGCGACCTACACCGCGACTCCGCTGTTCATTGGCGGTGTGGCGGCACTGTATCCACACTTGTGGCTGGGGATGATCATCGGCACTGCGGCGATCTGCTACACCGTCTACCTGCTGTATGTCGGGTTACCGACCTTCATGAACATTCCATCTGACGAGGGATTCCTGTTTTCCAGCTCGGTGCTCGCCGTAGGCCTGGTGGTGCTGGTGGCCATAATGGCGTTCACCGTGATTGTCTGGGGACTCGGCGTGGGGCCGGTCTATACGAACTGACTGCACAGAATAACTAGAGTCTGCCGACACAGGCCGCCGCAAGGCGGCCTTTTACTGCTTGAGCAACAGAAACGGTCGCGACCATTCGGCGCCTTGGCGATTCGCAAGGCCCCGGGGTTGCGGCATACTCGACGTCTCTGGAGATCCATCAAGCATGCCCGAGCAACTCAATACCCGCGTCGAAGACTGTTTCCAACAAGCCGAATCCTTTTTCAAACGACCTTTCAAGCGCCCCGTGGTGAGCCTCAAGCTGCGCGGGCAAAAAGCCGGTGTCGCGCATTTGCACGAGAACCTGCTGCGCTTCAACCCGCAGCTGTACCGGGAAAACACCGAAGACTTCCTCAAGCAGACCGTGGCCCATGAAGTCGCACACCTGATCGCCCATCAACTGTTCGGCGACCGCATCCAGCCCCACGGTGAAGAGTGGCAACTGATCATGCGCGGCGTGTACGAACTGCCGCCCAATCGTTGCCACACCTACGACGTCAAACGCCGCAGCGTGACCCGCTACATCTATAAGTGCCCGTGCCCTGACAGTGATTTTCCGTTTTCGTCACAGCGTCATGGCCTGGTGCGGCAGGGGCGGCGGTATTTGTGTCGGCGCTGTCGCAGTACCTTGGTGTTCAGTGGGGAGATGCGGGTCGAGTAGTTGGATTTTTTGTGCCCAAACCGGCCTCATCGCGGGCAAGCCCGCTCCCACAGGTATTGGTTTTGTGCATAAAATTTGTGAACGACCCCAACC
>NZ_JBSVXD010000020.1:0-51638 GCF_054070755.1 Pseudomonas sp. SDO5591_S426
CCGATGAACCGCGTCATCGTTCATTGCGAGCAAGCTTTGCTCCTACAAAAGCATCATAAATTACCGGGACATCATGGAATTCATCCGCACCCGCATTGAAACCCAAATCATGAGCCTGACCGGTCTGTCCCTGGGCAAGCTTGATCTGGAGAACCCCAAGGGCGATCCCGGACTGTTCGGGCCTGACTCCGTGAGCTGGCAGGTGCACGGCGACTTCAGCAGCATGCTCATCGGCGGCATCAGCGCCCTGATGTTGCAGGCCTTGCATCCTTTGGCGCTGGCCGGCGTGTGGGACCATTCGAATTTTCGTGAGGACATGCTCGGCCGGTTGCGTCGCACCGGGCAATTCATCTCCGGCACGACCTTCGGATCAAGACAGGACGCCGACTGGCTGATCGAAAAAGTCCGCACCATTCACCTGCAAGTGACCGGCACCGCGCCGGACGGTCGCCCTTACGCCGCCAGCGATCCCGACCTGCTGACCTGGGTGCATGTGGCCGAGGTCAGTAACTTCCTCGCCGCACACTTGCGGTATCGCAATCCGCATTTGTCCCTGTCCGATCAGGATCGCTATTACGCAGAAATCGCCCTGGTCGCCGAACGTCTAGGCGCGCGGAATGTGCCGCGCTCGCGGCAGGAAATTTCCGATTATCTCGAAGGCATCCGTCCGCAACTGCTGTGCGACGCACGCAGCCGGGAAGTGTTGCGGTTGTTATTGAACGCGCCGTCGCCCAGCCGTTTGGCCAGGCCTTTCGGCGGGCTGATGATGCAGGCCGGGATCGATCTGCTGCCGGATTGGGCCAGTGACATGCTTGGCGTCAGCCAGAACCCGCTGCAACGCAAGCTGATCCGCGTCAGCGTCAATCGCAGCGCGCCGATGCTGCGCTGGGCGGTGCGTAATGGCTCGGTGCAACGGGCCAAGCGGCGGATGGGGTTGTTGACCTGACGCTCCGCCTCATGCGGCTAGACCTGTGGCGAGGGAGCTTGCTCCCGTTCGAGTGCGAAGCGCTCGCATAAAACTCCGACAAGGGCTGAGATTTTGGGGCTGCTTCGCAGCCCAGCGGGAGCAAGCTCCCTCGCCACAGTGTTAAACTCCCGCGCCAAATTCCCTCCTGCAAGGCGCCCAGCATGTCTTCCTTGAATCAGGCGCTGCGCGCCGCCCTTGAACATCGCCAGGATCTGCTCGCCGAGCTGCACAGCCAGGGCACCGATTGCTATCGCCTGTTCCATGGCAGCCAGGAAGGCGCCGGTGGCCTGACCATCGACCGCTACGGCCCGCAACTGCTGGTGCAGAGTTTCCATCAGTCGCTGGAACGCGATGCTTTGCTGCAACTGCACGAAATCGTCAACCAGCACCTCGGTTTTGAAAGCCTGCTGGTCTACAACGACCGTTCCCGTGGCAATTCGCGCATCGACCGCGAAGACACTGTCTACCGCGCCGACGAAGCCGCGCTGCAAGATCTGGTCGGTCATGAGTGGGGCCTGAACTATCGGGTGCGCGGGCGCCATGCCGGGCAGGACCCGCTGCTGTTCCTCGACCTGCGCAACACCCGCGGCTGGGTCAAGGACCACAGCAAAAACAAAAGCGTGCTGAATCTGTTCGCCTACACCTGTGGCGTTGGTCTCAGCGCGGCGGCCGGTGGCGCCAGCGAGGTGTGCAACCTGGACTTCGCCGAAGGCAATCTGGCGGTCGGTCGTGAAAACGGCTTGCTCAACCCACAATTGCCGACCATGGAATTCATCCAGTCCGATTACTTCCCGGCCATCCGCCAATTGGCCGGGCTGCCCATCAGCCAGCGTCGCGGGCAGAAACTGCCGAACTATCAGCGCCTGGAACAGCGCCAGTACGATCTGGTGCTGCTCGACCCACCGGCCTGGGCCAAGAGCGCGTTCGGCACCGTCGACCTTCTGCGCGACTATCAGAGCCTGCTCAAACCCGCCCTGCTGACCACCGCCGACAACGGCGTGCTGATCTGCTGCAACAATCTGGCAAAAGTCAGCATGGACGACTGGCGCGAACAGGTTTTGCGTTGCGCCGAGAAAGCCGGGCGGCCGGTGCGCGAGTGGACAGTGATGAAACCCGGTGCCGATTTCCCGTCGATGGATCAGCAACCACCACTGAAAACCCTGATCCTGCAGCTCTGATCCGTGTCAGACAAATCTGAAAAATCCTGAACAGGCTGTTTGCTTCGGAACCGGAATCGCGTGCCATACTCCAAGGCACTCCGATTCAGACAGATGAAGCCACGCATGTACAAAGGATTGATTCGCGCCATCGGCGCCTTGTTGACTGCTCTGGCCCTCTACAGTTTGCTGGGCTTTCTGATTTTGCCGGGCATCGCCTTGCGTATCGCCAACCAGCAATTGGCCAACTATTCCACGACGCCCGCCACGCTTCAGCGGATCGAACTCAACCCGTTCAGCTTCGAAGTGACGCTTTGGGGCCTGAGCATCGGTGAGCCCGGCAAGGAACAGGTCGGCTTCGAACGCCTGTATGCCAACCTGCAACTCGATAGCCTGTGGACCAAGGCGCTGCATCTGTCGGATATCGAACTGGACAAGTCCAAGACCGAAATCCTCTTCAGCAGGGACGGCAAACTCAACCTGCTGGGGCTGTTCAAGATACCGGCCAGCGAACCGACCCCCGCCGATCCTGACGCCAAGCCGTTTCCGCTGCGTATAGACAGCATCAAACTCGCCGGTGGCGCCGTGCACTTCCAGGATGCGCGCCCTAGCGAGCCCATCGAATTCCTCTATGACGCCCTCGATTTCGAGCTGAAAAACCTCAGCACCCTGCCCGAAGACAGCGCCGACATGACCCTGGTGGCTGTCGGCCCCAACGGCGGGCAAATCGACTGGACCGGTAACTTCAGTCTGATCCCGATCGCCTCCGAAGGTAAGCTGAAAATCACCGATGGCAAGATGAAAGCCTTCTGGCCCTACGTGCGCGATGCCGTGCCCCTGGACCTTGAAAGCGGCGTCATGAGCATCAGTACCGACTACAAACTCAATCTGTCCAAGGAAACCGAGCTGCTGCTGAGCAATGTCTCGGCCACCATCGCGCCCTTCGCCATCAAGGCACCGGACGGTCGGCCGCTGGTGAAGCTCGAACGACTGGACGTCAGCGAAACCACTGTCGACCTGGCCAAACAGCAAGTTGTGGTCGGCAAGATCCGCAGCCACAAACTGGAAACCTGGGCCGCACTGGAAGCCGATGGCCAACTCGACTGGCAGAAGCTGTTTGCCAGCCAGCCATCCAAACCTGCCGCCAAGGCTAACGCCGAACCGGCCAGCACTCCCGCTGCCGCCGACTCGCCGAAAGCAGAAACTGCCCCAAGCAAGCCTTGGCAGGTATTGCTCAACGACGTGCAACTGCGCGATTACCAAGTGCACCTGGCAGACCGCAAGGCTCAACCCGCCGTGGCACTGGAACTCGGCCCACTGAATCTCGACCTGCAAAAATTCGACAGCCTCAACGGCTCGCCCTTCTTGCTCAAGCTCGACACCGGCGTGGGCAAGCAAGGCAAGCTCATCGCCGAAGGCGAGGTCAATCTGGCGCCGGTCAGCGCCAAGCTGAATGTGCAGACCAAGGACATCGACCTGCGCGTCGCCCAGTCCTACATCAGCCCGTTCATCCGCCTTGAGCTGCGCAGCGGCATGCTTGGCAGCGATCTGGCGGTCAACCTGAAAAGCACCGAGCCGCTGGCCTTCAGCGTCACCGGCCGCGCCCAAGTTGATCAACTGCACACCCTCGACACCCTGAAAACCCGCGACTTCCTCAAGTGGCAGCAGGTGGTGGTCGAAGGCCTGAACTATCAACACGGCGACAGCCTGTCGATCGACAAGGTCAACCTGCTGCAACCCTATGTGCGTTTCATGATCAACGATGACCGCACTACCAACATCGATGACTTGCTGATCCCGCAACCGGCCGACACCGGCGGCAAACCTGCCGCCGCCAAACCCGCCGCGAGCAAGGACAAGCCGTTGGGTATCCACATCGGCGGCATTGCCATCAATGACGGCTCGGCCAACTTCGCCGACTTCAGCCTGACGCCGAACTTCGCCACCGCCGTCCAGCAACTCAACGGGCAGATCGGCACCATCGACAGCCGTCAGGCGAAGCCGGCCAGCGTCGACGTCAAGGGCAAGGTCGACCGCTATGCGCCGGTCACCATCAAGGGCGCGGTGAACCCGTTCGACCCGATGGCCAGCCTCGACATCGCCACCAGCTTCAAACGCGTGGAACTGACGACGCTGACGCCTTACTCCGGCAAATTCGCCGGTTACCGCATTCGCAAGGGCCGGCTGAATCTCGACCTGCATTACCAGATCACCAAAGGCCAGCTCAAAGCCGAAAACAAAGTCGTGGTCGAGCAGCTGCAACTGGGCGAGAAAGTCGACAGCCCGGATGCCGTGAGCCTGCCGCTGAAATTGGCGATTGCCTTGCTCAAGGACGTCGACGGCAAGATTTCCATCGAGCTGCCGGTGACCGGCGACCTGAACAACCCGCAGTTCAGCGTCATGCCGATTGTCTGGCAAACCCTGCGTAACCTGATCGTCAAAGCCGCGGCCGCGCCGTTCAAACTTATTGGCGGCCTTGTATCTGGCGGCGGTTCGGAAGATTTGGGCAGCGTGTCGTTCGCCCCAGGCTCAAGCGACTTGAGCAAGGACGCCGAAGGCGCTTTGGACAAGCTGAGCAAGGCCCTGAAAGAGCGCCCCGCCCTGCGCCTGGAAATCGAAGGTACGGCGGCGAAGAGCAGCGACGGTCCGCTGATTGCCGAGCAACGTCTGGAACGGGAATACCAGTACAACTACTACAAGATGCTCCAGCGTCGCGGCGACAAGGTTCCGGCCCAGGCTTCGTTGCTGGACGTTCCGGACAGCGAAAAAGGTCCGCTGCTGGAAGGCATCTACCGCACACGCCTGAAGGTTCAGCCGCCTGCGGAATGGAAGGACCTGGGCAAGGATGATCGCACGGCGAAAATGCGCGAAGGCGTGATCCAGTTCTGGAGTTCCAGCGATGTATTGCTGCGCCAGTTGGGCCAGGACCGCGCCAGCAGCATCAAGGACTATCTGGTCGACAAGGGTCAGCTGGCCGATGATCGTGTGTACTTCATCGATGCGCAATTGGGCGAAGCGGAGAAGGACGGCAAGGTCGTGACGCCGATGCATCTGGACGCTGAATGATGGGGGTTCGGCTGCTGCTCGCACTGGCGCTGGCAACCGCTGCGAGCCAGGCCTCGGCAGCGGACACCTTGCGGTGTGGCAGCCAATTGATCAGCGTCGGCGACCGGTCGAGCGAGGTGCTGCAGAAATGCGGCGAACCTGTCGGCCGTGATTTGCTGGGGTACAAGCGCAGCGCCAATCGGCGGGAAGAGTTCCAGGTCGAGGAATGGACCTACGGGCCGAATGGCGGGATGTATCAGTACTTGCGGTTCGAGGGGAACCGTTTAGTGCAGATCACCAGCAAGCGCGGTAATTAAAAGTCAAAAGATCGCAGCCTTCGGCAGCTCCTACATGGGATGAGTACACCTGTAGGAGCTGACGTGGCTGCGATCTTTTGCGTTACAAATAGAACAGGCCCCGACACGAATGCCGGGGCCCGTAATGGCCACATCCTTATGGCCGTTCGCATGAACTCCTGAGATGCGGCAGACGTATGACTTGGCCCGTCTACCGCGCCTTCTCCCGGTCCAGGCGAGAAGTCTTGCCTTACTCGGCTTTCAGGCCGTCAGCGGAGACCGCTTTGACGCCTTTGATTTTCTTGGCGATCGCCACGGCGGTGGTTTTCTGAGCATCAGTTACCGCAGTTGTGGACGACAGAGACACGACGCCTTTGTTGGTTTCAACTTTGATATCGGTACCTGGGATGCCTTTTTCGGTGACCAGGTCGGCTTTGACTTTGGTAGTGATCCAGGTATCGGAAGTAGCTTCTGTTGCCTTGGTCATTTCACCCGCTGCCAGAGTCATTGGAGCTTGGGTAGCCTGGGTAGTCTGGGCGAATGCAGCGCCAGCCATGGTCAGGGTCAACGCGGTAGCAGCAGCGGCAGTGATAGCGAACTTCTTCATACGAGTAACTCCTGTTTTTCTGGAAATTCTGCTGGGTTCTTGTCAGCAGGGTTACCAGAGATATTGCGAACGCTGTGCCAAGTTTGAGACAGATAATTAATCCTTATAAATCAACGACTTACTAAAAAGACTATTTTGCGGATTCGTGCAAAATGCATGAGTTGAACTTTATCTACATGCAAGTTGCGGGTTTTCAACAAGGCCTAAAGCCATGAATTGTCGGAGGTTTTCTCATTTACTCGACATTCTGGACTGCGAGCAAAAAAATACCCCGCCACGGGCGGGGTATCAGGCATGAAAAGCAATGGTTCAAGCTTTCGGAGCAACCCCCGTGCAGCCCTTCGGCGCGTATTCCTGATCCACGGTTGTGGCACACGTCCAGCCAGTCACCGTACGCGAAAGGGTAATGGTTTTATTCAGTACCGGACCCGGCGCATTAAGGATCGTGCAACCAATAGTCCCGGTGCCATCAGCGGCTTTACCCGAGGCCGTGGTGGTGCAGTTGGAGGTGGCTGCTGTGCCGCCAACCTTGGTCAAATCAGGGTCGGTCCCTTGATTGATAATGTCCTCGAACGGCACCTTCAACGCCGAAATCTCGGCCAGCCCCGCCGTCACCTTGGCCCGCGCCTGATACTTGGAGTAAGCCGGTATCGCGAACGTCGCGAGAATCCCGATGATCGCCACCACGATCAGCAGCTCGATCAGGGTAAAACCTTTTTGAGTGTTCATAGACAGCCTCCGTGCATGAGTCGAAATCTCATGATCTGAACCTGTCGCAGCACAGCCCATGCCAAGCCCCGTGCGCCCTATAGACGGGGGGCGTGTAGTCTGCGACGCCCTTTCCTACTCCCAGGATCCGCACTATCTGACGCTTTTTGTCACCTCACTACCGCTGGTTTGGCTCCATTGCTTGACTAGGCTATAAGTCATGAATTGTCTGCGTCCGGTATCCCAATGAATGACATCGCCCTCAGCGGCCTGGCCAAGCAATTGGTCCTGGCCGAGCTGCTCACTGACAAAAGCGCGCAACAGGCGTCCCAGCAAGCCCAACGCAACCGCATCTCCCTGGTCAGCTATCTGGTTCAGAACAAACTGGTCAAAAGCCGCCAGGTCGCCGAGATCGCCTCGGAGCATTTCGGCATGGCCTTGCTGGACCTTCATGCCCTGGACACGGAGATTCAGCCCAAGGGCCTGGTCAGCGAGAAACTGGTCCGCCAGCACCACGCGCTGCCCCTCTGGCGCCGAGGCAACAAACTGTTCGTGGGGATTTCCGACCCGACCAATCACCAGGCCATCAACGACATCCAGTTCAGTACCGGGCTTACGACCGAAGCCATCCTCGTGGAGGACGACAAGCTCAGCGACGCCATCGAGAAGTTCTTCGACACCCATGGGACCGGCCTGGAAGACATGGCCGATGTCGACCTCGAAGGCCTGGACATCGAGACCATCGATGACAAGCGTCAGGACGCCATCGTCGGCCAGGATGCCGATGACGCGCCGGTGGTGCGCTTCGTCCACAAAATGCTGCTCGACGCGATCAGGAGCGGTTCTTCCGACCTGCATTTCGAGCCCTACGAGAAAATCTATCGCGTGCGGATGCGCACCGACGGCATGCTGCGGGAAGTCGCCAAGCCGCCGATCCAATTGGCCAATCGAATCGCCGCGCGGCTGAAGGTCATGGCCAGCCTCGACATCTCCGAACGCCGCAAGCCCCAGGACGGGCGGATCAAGATGCGCCTGTCCAAGAGCAAATCCATCGACTTCCGGGTCAACACCTTGCCGACCCTGTGGGGCGAGAAAGTGGTGATCCGGATTCTTGATCCCTCCAGCGCGCAAATGGGCATCGACGCCCTCGGCTACGAGCCTGAACAACAAGAACTGTACATGGCCGCACTCAGGCAACCTCAAGGCATGATTCTGGTGACCGGCCCCACCGGCTCGGGCAAAACCGTTTCGCTCTACACCGGGCTGAACATCCTCAACACCGTGGACATCAACATTTCCACCGCCGAAGACCCGGTGGAGATCAACATGGAAGGCATCAACCAGGTCAACGTCAATCCGAAGCAAGGGATGGACTTCGCCCAGGCGCTGCGCTCGTTCCTGCGCCAGGACCCGGACGTGATCATGGTCGGCGAAATCCGTGATCTGGAAACCGCCGAAATCGCCATCAAGGCTTCGCAGACCGGGCACCTGGTGCTGTCGACCCTGCACACCAACAGTGCCGCACAAACCCTGACCCGCTTGCAGAACATGGGCATCCAGGGTTTCAACATCGCCACGTCCGTCAGCCTGATCATCGCCCAGCGCCTGGCGCGCAAACTGTGCAGCCATTGCCGGGTGCCGCTCGACATTCCCCGCGAGGCGCTGCTCAAGGAAGGCTTCCCCGAGGAACGCATCGGCACATTCACGATCTATGAGCCGGTCGGCTGCGAACAATGCAACGGCGGCTACAAAGGGCGAGTGGGGATTTATGAAGTGGTGAAGAACACAGCGGACTTGCAACGATTGATCATGGCCGAAGGCAACTCACTGGACATCGACGAGCAGATGCGCAAGGACGGCTTCAACGACCTGCGCACCTCGGGCCTGCTCAAAGCCATGCAGGGCATAACCAGCCTTGAAGAAATCAACCGGGTTACCAAGGACTGAACATGGCGGTCAAGGCAGCGAAAATCAGCATTTACGCCTGGGAAGGCACCGACCGCAAAGGCACGAAAGTCACCGGTGAGTTGAGCGGGCAAAACCCGGCGCTGATCAAGGCACAACTGCGCAAACAAGGCATCAACCCCGGCAAGGTGCGCAAGAAATCCGTCTCGCTGTTCAACGTCGGCACGCGCATCAAGGCCCAGGACATTGCCCTGTTCACGCGCCAGATGGCGACCATGATGAAAGCCGGCGTACCGCTGTTGCAGTCGTTCGACATTATCGGCGAAGGCTTCGATAACCCGGCCATGCGTACGCTGGTGGACGAGGTCAAACAGGAAGTCGCGGCCGGCAACAGCTTCGCCGCGGCCCTGCGCAAAAAGCCGCAATACTTCGATGAGCTGTACTGCAATCTGGTGGATGCCGGTGAACAGGCCGGCGCGCTGGACACCCTGCTGGAACGGGTCGCGACCTACAAGGAAAAGAGCGAAAGCCTCAAGGCCAAGATCAAGAAAGCCATGACCTATCCGCTGCTGGTGGTGTTGGTCGCGATCGTTGTCACCGGGATTCTGCTGGTCAAGGTGGTGCCGCAATTTCAGTCGGTGTTCGAAGGGTTTGGCGCCGAATTGCCCGCCTTCACTGTGATGGTCATTGGTCTGTCGCGATTCATGCAGGACTGGTGGTGGATGATGCTCGGCGTGCTGATCGTCGCGATCTTCGCGCTGCGTCACGCCTTCAGGACGTCTCAGGCCTTTCGCGACCGAACGGACGCCTGGCTACTGAAGCTGCCGCTGGTGGGCACCTTGATGTACAAATCCGCGGTGGCGCGTTTCGCCCGCACGTTGTCGACGACCTTCGCCGCCGGTGTGCCGTTGGTGGAAGCCCTGGAATCGGTGGCCGGCGCCACCGGCAACATCGTATTCAAGCGTGCGGTGCTGCGCGTCAAGCAGGACGTTTCGACGGGCATGCAGTTGAATTTTTCCATGCGCACCTCAGGCATTTTTCCGAACATGGCGGTGCAGATGACCGCCATTGGCGAAGAGTCCGGCGCACTGGACGACATGCTCGACAAGGTCGCGGGTTTTTACGAGGACGAGGTGGACAACATGGTCGATAACCTCACCAGCCTTATGGAACCGTTCATCATGGTGGTGCTGGGTGTTATTGTCGGCGGCCTGGTGGTTGCAATGTACCTGCCCATCTTCCAACTCGGCTCAGCGATCTGACATGCCCTTGAACGAAATCCTGCTCCAATACCCGCTGGCATTTGTTGTCATCGCGGGAGTGATTGGCCTATTGGTGGGCAGCTTCCTCAATGTGCTGGTCTGGCGCCTGCCGAAAATGCTCGAACGCGAGTGGCGCGTTCAGGCCCATGAGATCCTCGGGCTGCCCGGTGAAACCCCGCTGCCGACCTTCAACCTGTTCCTGCCCCACTCCCAATGTCCGCATTGCGGCCACCGGATTCGCCCGTGGGAAAACATTCCCGTGCTCAGTTTCCTGCTTCTGCGCGGGCGCTGTTCAGGGTGCAAGGCACCGATCAGCAAGCGTTACCCGTTGACCGAACTGGCCTGCGGCCTGTTGTCGGCGTTCATTGCCTGGCACTTCGGCTTCGGCTGGCAGGCCTGCATGGCGCTGCTGCTGACCTGGGGTCTGTTGGCCATGAGCCTGATCGACGCCGAGCATCAACTGTTGCCGGATGTGCTGGTGCTGCCGTTGATGTGGCTGGGGCTGATCGTCAACAGTCTCGACCTGTTCGTACCGCTGCATGACGCGTTGTGGGGCGCCATTGCCGGTTACATGGCGCTGTGGTCGGTGTTCTGGCTGTTCAAGCTGATGACCGGCAAGGACGGCATGGGCCATGGTGATTTCAAGTTACTGGCGCTGTTTGGCGCCTGGGGCGGCTGGCAGGTTTTGCCGCTGACCATCCTCCTTTCATCCCTGGTGGGGGCCGTTATCGGCGTGATTTACCTGCGCCTGCGCAAGGCTAAAACCTCGACGCCGATTCCCTTCGGCCCCTATCTGGCAATTGCCGGCTGGATTGCCTTGCTCTGGGGTGGTCAAATAACCGACTTCTATTGGCAGTTTGTCGGTTTGAAATGAATACCCCTGTGGAAAAACCCTGGATTCTCGGCCTGACCGGCGGCATCGGCAGCGGCAAAAGCGCGGCGGCCCAGCACTTCATCGACCTCGGCGTGCACGTGGTCGATGCCGACCATGCGGCTCGCTGGGTGGTGGAGCCGGGCCGACCGGCGCTGGCGAAGATCGCCGAGCACTTCGGCCCCGGCGTGTTGCTGGCCGATGGGCAACTGGACCGTGCCGCCCTGCGTAAACTGATCTTCGAAGTGCCGGATGAACGCCGCTGGCTGGAAGCCTTGCTGCATCCGCTGATCGCCGAGGAAATCGCTCATCATCTGGCGCTGGCAAAATCACCTTACGCGATTCTGGTTTCGCCATTGCTGATCGAGTCCGGCCAGTACGCCATGACTCAACGGGTGCTGGTGATCGATGCCCCGGAAGAGCTACAGATCGAACGCACCCTGCAGCGCGACCAGACCAGCGAACAGCAGGTCCAGGCGATCCTCAAGGTCCAGTCCAGCCGCCAGGACCGCGTCAGCCATGCCAACGAAGTGGTGGTCAACGACCGCGACCTCGCCTGGCTGCACAGCGAGGTCGAACGCCTGCATCACTTTTACCTAACTTTGCCTGGAGGCCAGTCATGAGCCAGATTCCAACCGTCGAATGCCCGACCTGCGGCGCCCCTGTCGAATGGAGCCCCGAGAGCAAGTTCCGACCGTTCTGTTCCGACCGTTGCAAACTGATCGACCTGGGCGCGTGGGCCTCGGAAGAACACAAAATCCCAGTGGCGCCGGATGCCGAGGACGAACTGTTCAGCGGTGATTTCGACCCGCGTCACTGAGCCATTGCGTCGACGATTTCAGGCTTTGATGTCCATCAAGACTTGGGATCGTCGTCCTTCCACGGCGCCGACAGATAGCGCGTGCGGTTGAAGGTTTCCAGCCATTCCGGGCAGAACACCACCAGCGCGCTGACCACCATGCCGTTAATGAACGCCTCGGGAAAAATGATCAGCCACAGGTAACCGATAAAATCTTCGAGCCAGTACGGCAGGGCGAACAGTTCGTCGTACCACAGCACCGTGAGCGCCAGCACCAGGCACAACAATGCCGAAAGCGCGGCGGCAAAGAACCCGGAAACGAAGATGTAGACGAAGAGATTTCGTGGTTGTGCGCGTTCCACCAGAATCGCACAGCACTCGGTGACCAATACCGGCAACAGAATGAACAGCGCGCCATTGACCCCCATTGCCATCAAGTCCTGACGCCCGAGCAGCACCAGCCCGGCTTGCGCCACCACGCCGCCGACGATCGCCAGCGGCCAGTCCAGCAACAGGGTCACCGCCGTCATGCCGATGAAGTGGTAAGACACGCCGGTATCGAAATCCCGTCGCACCAGCCACAGCATGAATAACGCGAACACCGTGCCGAACAGCAGATGCTGACGACGGCTGTCGGTGAACAGCTCGACCCACGGTGCGCGCGCAGCGGCCCAGATCAAAACCGGTCCGTAGATCAGCCACCCCACGGTGAGGGTTTGAGATGACAGCAACTCGGCACCGATCATGGCTGGGCGCGCTCCCTTGTCTTGCCGTAAGCGAACAGGCCCCCAGTCTACCCGCCCCTTTTGATCTCGTGCCAAATGGGCGCTGATTGTTACGTTTTACGCAAGACTGCATCTGGCGTTCGCCCCTTTATCGGACGGTGGCAAAGACTAAAATTCAAACATCAAAACCGATCCGGAGTACGCCAGCATGAAAACGTTGTTCAGCCTGTTGCTGACCGTCATCGCTACCTCGGCCATGGCCGCCGAAATCGAGCCACCCGCTGTCCAGTACAACCCCGCGCAGCCACTGGACATCGCCAAGGTGGTTTCCGTATCGGATACCGCGACCGCGTGCGGGGTTGTGCCGGCGACGATGGTGTACGTCGATCATCAGGGCCAGACCCGCCGCGTGACGTACGAAGTCATCGGCGATTGCACCAGCAACCTTTGATCAATGGCTCATAACAACGTCCACGTGTAGCTGAGGATCAGACGGTTTTCGTCGATGTCGCTGCGGTAATTGGAACGCGCCATCGCATTGCGCACGCGGATACCCAGGCCTTTGAGGCTGCCGCTTTGCAGCACATAGCCGATGTCCAGGTCACGCTCGCGATCCTTGCCTTCATAGCCCTTGCCGGTGTCGACATTGTTGCCGCTGATGTAGCGCACAGTACTCGTCAGCCCCGGCACGCCGAGTGCCGCGAAATCGTAGTCGTAGCGCGCTTGCCACGAGCGCTCATCGGTGTAGGCGAACTCATAGGTCGGCACTTCGTTGCCCAGTGGTGAGATGTTGGCAAACACCCGTGGAAATGCGCTGTCGCCAAACATGCCCTGATAGCCGACGTAAAACGTATGGCCACCCCGCTTGGCCGATAGCAGCGAAAAGAACGCCTGGTTATCGATATTGCCCAGCAGCTTTTTGCCGTCCTCGCGCGAATCGTAGTAACCGAGATTGGCGCCGAGAACCCAGTCGCCCACCGGCTCGCTGTGCTTGAGGCCAAGGAAGCGCTGGTTATAGATATCTTCCAGTTGCCCGTACCACGCGCTGACCGAAGTGCGCTTGTCATTGAAGGCATAATCGGCGCCGGCAAAATTGAATCCGTCACTGCTGACCTGACGCTGCGGAACATGGCCGAGCATGGCTTGCATCTTTTCGTCACCGGCCTCGTTGCGCAGGCTGGTTGAACTCAGGTGACCACCCTGCAGCGTCAGGCCGCTGATCTCGTTGGAGGTAATGCTTGCGCCCTGGTAACTCGGCGGCAGCAGGCGAATGTCACTGAACGCCAACACCGGTAGATTGGGTTGCAACTCACCGACTTTCAGCTCGGTTTTGGAGTAGCGCATTTTCAACGCGCCTTCGAGACGGCTGTAGTTGTCCGGCGCACGGCCGTCGTCCTGCACCGGCAACAAGCCCGTATTGGTCCGGTCCGGGGCGCTGTCGAGCTTGAGGCCGAGTAAGCCAATGACGTCCACACCAAACCCGACGGTGCCTTGGGTGTAGCCGGATTTCACGTTGAGAATGAAGCCCTGCGCCCACTCTTCAGCCTTCGACTGTTGATTGGCGCCGACGATGTCGGAAAAGTCGCGACTGAAGTAATAGTTACGCGCCTGCAAGTTCGCGGTGGTGTCTTCGATAAAGCCTTTTTCAGCAGCCATCGCGCCTGTGGAAAAACTCGAGGCGACAGCCAGGGACAACGCAGAACCGGTTGTTGGGAAAATCTGTTTCATTGTCTTTCTCTTATTGTTATTGATCGACAGGTTGAACAACTACAGTTGCAGTGGATTCGCGACGGGGAACAGGACGACGGGCGTTTAACAGCACATGGGTGACCATGCCGAAAATCAGCCCCCAAAATGCGGCGGACAATCCAAACAGCGACATGCCCGACGCGGTGACCAGAAAGGTCACCAACGCGGCTTCACGATCGTTCGGCACTGCCATCGCCCCCGCCAAAGCCCCAGCAATCGCGGCGAACAGCGCCAATCCGGCCAGTGCGGCGATCAGCTCTTTGGGGAATGCGGAAAACAGCGAGACCAGCGTGGCGCCGAAGATCCCGAACAGCAGGTAACACAGGCCGCCGACAACCCCGGCCACGTAGCGCTTGCGCGGATCTTCGTGGGATTCGCGACCGGTACAGATCGCCGCCGTGATCGCCGCCAGATTCAAACCATGGCAACCGAACGGCGCCAGCAACGCCGTACCCAGCGCGCTGCTGGCAATGATCGGGCTCGCCGGCGTCGAGTAACCACTGGCGCGCAGCACCGCCATGCCGGGCACGAACTGGCCGGTCAGCGCCACCATCACCAACGGCAAGGCGATGTTCAGGATCGCGCCCAGGCTGAACTCGGGCGTGATCCACACCGGCGTGGCCAGGCCGATCACCAGCGCTTCACGATGCAAATCACCGGTGAACGCAGCAATCGAACAGCCCACCAACAGCACCATCAACACCGCATAACGCGGCATCACCCGCTTGCAGATCAGGTACGTGGCAAACATCGCCAGCACCAGCAGCGGCTTGCGTTGCATCGACACGAACAACCCGGTGCCGAAACTGAAGAGGATGCCCGCCAGCATCGCCGCCGCAATCGCTGCGGGCAGCTTGCTGATGATCCGGTCAAACGCCCCCGAGATCCCGACCACGAAAATGATCAGGCTGCTGATCAGGTAAGCACCCACGGCCTCTGCCATGGAGATGTCCGGCAGCAGCGCCACCAGCAACGCCGAGCCCGGCGCCGACCAGGCGATGATCACCGGAACGCGGTAGCGCAGGCTCAAACCGATACCCAGCACCGCGCTGCCGATGGAGATCGCCCAGACCCAGGACGACAACACTTCCCGCGAGAGATGGGCCGCTTCGGCCGCCTGAAAGATGATCACCAACGGACCGGCGTAGGAAATTACCGTGGCGATGAATCCAGCCACGGCGGCGGACAACGAAAAGTCCTGGAAGAACGCTTTCATGACTCAGGCACCGGTCGCGGAGAGCGCTGGGCTGACACTGGAGGCGCTGCGTCGGCTGCTGATGGCGAACACGGTCATGGCGAGGGCCGCCACCGCACCGGGCAAGGCAAACGCCATGAAGTTCAGTTGTAGCGGCAGGCTGATCCCGAGCAAGGCACCGCCCAGCAATGGACCGACGATGGCTCCGTTGCGCCCGATGCCCGAGGCCCAGCCCAGCCCGGTGGAACGGATGGTCATGGAATAGAACTGCGCGGCGCAGGCGTACAGCAGAATCTGCGAGCCAATGGTGGTGGCGCCGGCAATGGCGATCAGCAGGTACAACACCGGCATCGGGCTGTTGAAACCCAACAGCGTGATCGACACCGCCGCCATGGCGAAAAACACCGCCAGCACTTTCGGCAGATTGAGTTTGTCGCCTAACACTCCGCCGCCGACCGCGCCGAAGATCGCCCCGAAGTTCAACATCAGCAGGAACGACAGGCTCGAACCGAGGCTGTAACCGGCGTTGGCCATCAGTTTCGGCAACCAGGAACTCAGCGCGTACACCATCAACAGGCAGCAGAAAAACGCCAGCCACAACATCAGCGTGCGCAGCGCTCGGCCCTCACGGAACAACTGCAGAACGGGCGTGCCCGTGCCCTTCACTTCGGCCATGTGCAACTGATCGGAAGGCTGCGCAACGTAGGCCGGATCGATGCGTTGAAGAATGTCGCGTGCTTCTTCATCGCGCCCCTGACGCAACATGAACCCTACCGATTCGGGCAGGAAGTACATGATCAGCGGCAACAACAGCAACGGCAGGACCGCCACGTAAAACACCGACTGCCAACCGAAACTCGGGATCAGCACAATGCCCAGCCCGGCGGACAACATGCCGCCGACCGAATAGCCGCTGAACATGATCGCCACCAGCGTGCTGCGGATTTTCTTCGGCGCGTACTCGTTCATCAGCGCCACGACGTTAGGCATCACACCGCCAATGCCGAGCCCGGCAATGAAACGACACAGGCCAAACTCGGTGGGGTTGCGGGCAAAGCCGTTGAGCACGGTGAAACCGCTGAAGAGCATCACGCAGATCGTGATGGCTTTTTTACGACCGATCCTGTCCGAAAGCGGTCCGAAAAACAGCGCGCCGAACATCATGCCGAACAGCGCATAACTGCCCAGTGCGCCGGCTTGCAGAGGGCTGAGCCCCCACTCTTTCATCAGCATCGGCAAGACCACGCCGTAGATCACCAGATCGTAACCGTCGAAGATGATGATCAGGGCGCACCAGAACAGCACCATCCAGTGAAAGCGGTTGAAACGAGCGTTGTCGATAACCTCATGTACGTCGATCTTGCGCATGGCATTTATCTCTTGTTGTTGTTTTTTTAGAGCGTGGGTATCACGGCTTACGTCCGTACAGCCGAGGGTAGAGCCACCAGGCGCGGGTCAATATCCGCATTGCGCAGACCACTATCCGTTTTGTGCAGGGCCCTGAAACGGGCATGGGAACCGAGGGAATTGCCTCTCTCCGATAAACTGTCTTCTTCGCGATCGCATTTGAACGCTAAGCTTGGGCCTATGGATGACTCAGATTACTTACGCCTGCTGACCATCGCGGCCGAGCAAGCCAACGCGTTCCTGTCCAATGCCCGCAAATGGGAGCGTGAGCGTTGGGTCTGTCAGCGCCTGCTGCAAGGGCTGAACATTCCCTATCGCGCCGACGAATTCGCCCCGGCCGGAGAGCCGCCGGACGTGTTGTTTCGCGACGCCAGTTTCGAGGTGTTCTTCGTGCTTGATGAGGGCCGGCGCCTCAATGATGAATGGCGAGATGAGCTGCAACGTCGACGTAGCGCATTCTCCTTGAGCCAATTGGTAAGACGCGAAGCCAAGCCGCGACGCATCCCCGCCAACGAGTTCTTGCTGCGACTGGCACCGACCTTGCGCAAAAAAGCGCACAACTACAAAGAACGCGGTATGGACCTGGGTGAGCTGGACATCATCGCCTTCGCCAGCCTCAAGCGCGAAGTGCTGGACCTCAACAGCCATTTCCCGCCGCCTACGGAATACCTGCGCCAGGGTTGGCGCTCGCTTTCGCTGGTGGGTCCGACCTTCGCCCGTGTGCTGTTTGCCCATCCTGATGCACCGGACTTCCTGCGCAGCAACCTGGGACGCAGCATCGTTTTCGATGTCGGGATCAGCCTGTGAGTCCGTTGCAGGAATTGATTGCCCATGTCCCGCAAACCGGCCGCGTACGCTGGATCGGCGTGCGCCCGGAGCGTCACGCGCCGATGATCGAACTGGACGCTGTGGAAGCGCGGCTTGAAGCCGGTTTGACCGGTGACCGCGCCCAGCCCGGCGTACGCAACGCGCGGCAGGTAACGCTGATTCAGTGGGAACACTTGCCGGTCATCAGTTCGCTGATGGGCCGCCCGGCGGATCAACCGATCCGGCCTGAAGATCTGCGGCGCAATCTCGTTATCAGTGGGATCAACCTGTTCAGCCTCAAGGGGCGACGCTTCCGGATTGGCCAGGCGATTTTCGAAACCACCGGCTGGTGCCAGCCCTGCGCGCGCCTGGAAAACAACCTCGGCAGCGGAACGTTCCAGGCCGTGCGCGGGCATGGCGGAATCACCGCTCGAGTGTTACAAAGTGGCATCATTCGCCTGGAAGATACGGTGAGCGTCGAGCCCTTGCCAGAGAGCGGCTATGCTCCGTTCATCGCGGGATAACGCCCGTTGTAGCTTCATCACATTTAGCAACGTCTACCCCTGACGAGGCCCGATATGACCAGCCGCCTGAACCCTGACGACCAGAAGCATGTCGAAGCGTATCTGCAACTGTCCCAACACCGAGTCGAGCGCCGGCCATTCCGGCCGTGGATGCTCCTGGTGATGGTGCTGGCAGTGACCATTGGTCTGGGCCTGTTGAGCCGACTTATCAGTTACCTGACGCTATGAGCTGCCTTGCGCTCGCTTGGGTAACCGTACCGATTTCTTTTAGCCTTGCGAGTTATCCCCATGTCCCATCGTATTGTCATTGTCGGCGGCGGCGCCGGCGGTCTGGAGTTGGCTACCCGTCTGGGTAAGACTCTGGGCAAGCGCGGCACGGCCAACGTCATGTTGGTCGACGCGAACCTGACCCACATCTGGAAACCGTTGTTGCACGAAGTCGCGGCCGGTTCCCTGAACTCTTCCGAAGATGAACTCAACTATGTTGCCCAGGCGAAATGGAACCACTTCGAGTTCCAGCTGGGGCGCATGAGCGGGCTCGATCGCGCGAACAAGAAAATCCAGCTGGCCGCGACCTATGACGAAGCCGGGCTGGAACTTGTGCCAGCGCGGGAAGTACCTTACGACTCGCTGGTGATTTCCGTCGGCAGTACCACCAACGATTTCGGCACCCAGGGCGCGGCGCAGCACTGTCTGTTCCTCGACACCCGCAAACAGGCCGAGCGTTTCCATCAACAATTGCTCAACCACTACCTGCGCGCCCATGCCGGGCAAACCGACGCGGTCGAGCAAATCAGCGTGGCCATCGTCGGCGCCGGTGCTACCGGGGTCGAACTGGCAGCTGAACTGCACAACGCCGCCCATGAACTGGCGGCCTATGGCCTGGACCGGATCAAACCGGAAAACATGCACATCACCCTGATCGAAGCCGGGCCACGGGTGCTGCCGGCGCTGCCTGAGCGGATCGGCGGACCTGTGCATAAAACCCTGGAGAAACTCGGGGTCAACGTGATGACCAACGCGGCGGTCAGCGAAGTGACGGCGGACAGCCTGATCACCGCCGATGGCAAAGTGATCAACGCCAGCCTGAAAGTCTGGGCGGCGGGGATTCGGGCACCGGGTTTCCTCAAGGACATCGATGGCCTAGAGACCAACCGCATCAACCAACTGCAAGTGCTGCCGACACTGCAAACCACTCGCGACGAAAACATCTTTGCCTTTGGTGACTGCGCTGCTTGTCCGCAACCGGGCACCGACCGCAACGTGCCGCCGCGCGCCCAGGCAGCGCATCAACAGGCGTCGTTGCTGGCCAAATCGCTGAAGCTGCGCATCGAAGGCAAGGCATTGCCGGAGTACAAGTACACCGACTACGGCTCGCTGATCTCGCTGTCACGTTTCTCGGCTGTGGGTAACTTGATGGGCAACCTCACCGGCAGCGTGATGCTGGAAGGCTGGCTGGCGCGGATGTTCTACGTGTCGCTGTACCGCATGCACCAGATGGCGCTGTACGGACCGTTTCGCACGGCGATGCTGATGCTGGGGAGCAAGATCGGACGCGGGACCGAGCCGCGTCTCAAGCTGCACTGATGTAAAACCTGTGGGAGCTAGCTCCCACAATTTCTATCTGAAGAAATTACACCCGAAACCGCCGCACCATCCCCTGCAACGCATTCGCCAGTTGCGACAACTCATGGCTCGATGCGCTGGTCTGATCGGCCCCGGTGGCAGAACGCACCGACAAGTCGCGAATGTTCACCAGATTACGGTCCACCTCACGCGCCACTTGCGCCTGCTCTTCGGCCGCGCTGGCGATCACCAGGTTTCGCTCATGGATCTCATGCACGGAAGCCGTGATGGTTTGCAACGCCTCGCCTGCGCGCTCGGCCAGGACCAGCGTGCTGGCAGCACGCGAAGCGCTGGAGTTCATCGCCTCAAGCGCCTGGCTCGACCCATCGCGCATGCCTTGCACCATTTGCTCGATTTCCTGGGTCGATTGCTGCGTGCGATGGGCCAAGGCGCGCACTTCATCGGCCACCACAGCAAAACCTCGACCACTCTCCCCCGCCCGCGCCGCTTCAATGGCCGCGTTCAGCGCCAGCAGATTGGTTTGCTCGGCAATGGCGCGAATCACATCCAGCACCTTGCCGATATCCTGCGACTGATTGGCCAGGGACCGCACCAATTCCCCGGTACTTTGCACGTCATGGGCCAGCGAACTGATCGCGCTGGCCGTCTCGCTGACTCGTTCCTGCCCCAGATGCGCCGACTCACTGGACTGGCGAGTGGCATCGGAGGTGGACACGGCGTTACGAGCGACCTCTTCCACAGCGGAGGTCATTTCATTGACCGCCGTGGCCGCCTGCTCAATTTCGTTGTTCTGTTGTTGCAGGCTCTGATTGCTGTCGAGGGTAACGGCGTTCAATTCATCGGCAGCCGTGGCCAGTTGCGTCGCGGAGCCGCTGATGCCTTGCAGGGTTTCCCGCAAATTCTGCTGCATGGTCGCCAATGCCTTGAGCAAACGGCTGACTTCGTCGTTGCCATGGGTTTCGATCGGGCGAGTCAGGTCGCCCTGCGCCACATGTTCCGCTGCGCTCACGGCTTCACTCAGCGGACGCACGATGCTGCGGGTCAATAACATCGCCAGGGCAACAGTCGCCAACGCCGCGAGGGCGATAAACAGGCTGACGATCGTGCGCGACGTTTCGTAGTGTTCTTTGGATTTCTCGCTCTCTGCCGCGACTTGTCGGCTAAACAGTTCCGCCAGGTCACTGAGTTGCTTGCCGGAGCCGTCGACCACGGTCTTCATATCCACCAGCAGCAGCTTGGTCAGCTCGTCGCGACGGCCTTGTTCGGCCAAGGTGAAGGATTGGGCAATACCGGCGCGATAGGCTGTGAAGGTGTTTTTGAATTGGTCGTACAACGCCTTGCCTTCAGCCGTGGTGACCAGCTTGTCGTAGGCGGCGATTTTGTCGCTCAGCTCCTTGTCCCGGGTATCCATCTGGCTGCGGTATTGCGCGATGTTCTTCGGATCCGGGTCCAGCGCCATGCGCAAGGAAATGGTGCGAATGCGCAACATGATTTCGCGTATTTCATCACCGCCGCGAATGCTCGGCAGCCATTGTTTCTCCACCGCCACTTCACTCTCGCGAATGCTCGACATCTGCCCCAGCGCAAAAATCCCGAGCAGCGCTACAAGCACCGCGATCAAGGCAAAACCCAGTGCGGCACGGGGGGCAATATTCAACTGACGCAGAAACATAACGAGTGCCTTTGTTTTTATTGGCTTGAGTGGAGGCGCTGTCGCGCACCGGTAGCTCGTTATCGGCAAGTTGTACGATGACTAAAGAGATGGATGCACTTTTTCGAAGGCAAAAAAAATCCCCGTATCTTTCGATACGAGGATTTTTAATATGGTCGGGGTAAGGGGATTCGAACTCCTGACATCCTGCTCCCAAAGCAGGCGCGCTACCGGACTGCGCTATACCCCGGTAAAAAAAAGGCACCTTTGAAAGGCGCCTTCTTCGATCAGTGCTTTTGGCCTCTGATCTTAAGATTCGATTCCAGCGCTAACTGGTTTCAAAAATGGTGGGTCGTGTGGGATTCGAACCTACGACCAATTGGTTAAAAGCCAACTGCTCTACCAACTGAGCTAACGACCCAAAAATGGTCGGGGTAAGGGGATTCGAACTCCTGACATCCTGCTCCCAAAGCAGGCGCGCTACCGGACTGCGCTATACCCCGGTTTGAAATTGGCTCCGTGACCAGGACTCGAACCTGGGACCCAATGATTAACAGTCATTTGCTCTACCGACTGAGCTATCACGGAACTACACATTTCAATTTACAACGGTGAAGCTTTACTGCGTTCTCTTCGACCCGTTCGCATCGCTGCGTTCGTGTGTCTGAGGCGCGCTATTCTACAATCTTAAGCACCTCTGTCAACCCCCTAAATTGCTTTCAAGTTAATGATTTGCAACTTATTTCAGATTTCCGCTTGGGGAGCAGAAACCCTACCGGGTGACTTACTGCGGGGCGCACTTTACAAGCCTTTTCCTTTAAGTTCAACAGCCTGGCGAAAAAAAGGCCTCGCAATGCGAGGCCTCCTTTTTTGTACTGCCGTTTGGACTCAGTTGAAAACGATTTCGTCGTTTTCCACTGTACCCACAGCCGTGTCTCCCGGCATGAAGCGACCGGACAGAATCAGCTGTGCCAGCGGGTTTTCGATCCAGCGCTGGATCGCCCGTTTCAGTGGCCGCGCGCCGTACACCGGGTCGTAACCGACCGCGATCAGCTTATCCATGGCCTCTGGGCTCAACTCCAGCTTCAACTCGCGCTCAGTCAGACGACTGCGCAGACGACTCAACTGGATCTCGGTAATGCCAGCGATCTGATCCCGCGCCAACGGCTCGAAGATCACCACTTCGTCGACCCGGTTGATGAACTCCGGCCGGAAGTGGCTGGAAATCGCATCCATCACCGCTGCACGCTGCGCTTCACGATCACCGACCAGCTCCTGGATCTGCACCGAGCCCAGGTTGGAGGTCATGACAATCACGGTGTTCTTGAAATCTACCGTGCGGCCATGGCTGTCGGTCAGGCGACCGTCTTCGAGCACTTGCAGCAAGATGTTGAACACATCCGGGTGCGCCTTCTCGACTTCGTCCAGCAAGATCACCGAATAAGGCTTGCGACGCACCGCCTCGGTCAGGTAACCGCCCTCTTCATAGCCTACATAGCCTGGTGGCGCGCCAATCAAGCGAGCCACGGAATGCTTCTCCATGAACTCGGACATGTCGATCCGCACCATCGCCTCTTCGGTATCAAAGAGGAACTCGGCCAGTGCCTTGCACAGCTCGGTTTTACCGACACCGGTCGGGCCGAGGAACATGAACGAACCACTCGGGCGATTCGGGTCGGACAACCCGGCACGGGAACGCCGCACTGCGTTGGAAACCGCGACCACCGCTTCGTCCTGGCCGATCACACGCTGGTGCAACAGGCTTTCCATCTTCATCAGCTTGTCGCGCTCGCCTTCGAGCATCTTCGACACAGGAATACCGGTCCACTTCGAGACGACTTCAGCGATCTCTTCTTCAGTCACTTTGCTGCGCAGCAACTGGTTCTCGGCTTTGCCGTGCTGATCGACCATTTGCAGGCTGCGCTCCAGGTCCGGGATCACCCCATACTGCAATTCAGCCATGCGGTTCAGGTCGCCTTTGCGGCGCGCGGTTTCCAGTTCCTGACGGGACTGTTCAATCTTCTGCTGAATCTGCGCAGAACCCTGAACCTCGGCCTTTTCCGAGTTCCAGATTTCTTCGAGATCCGAGTACTCACGCTCAAGACGAACGATTTCTTCCTGGAGTTTTTCCAGACGCTTGATCGCCGCTTCGTCGCTTTCTTTCTTCAGTGCCTGGGATTCCACCTTCAACTGAATCAGGCGACGTTCCAGACGATCCAGTACTTCCGGCTTGGAGTCGATTTCCATGCGGATGCGGCTGGCGGCCTCGTCGATCAGATCGATGGCCTTGTCCGGCAACTGACGGTCAGTGATGTAGCGATGGCTGAGCTTGGCCGCCGCGATGATCGCACCGTCGGTGATCGCCACCTTGTGGTGAACTTCGTAGCGTTCTTTCAGGCCACGCAGGATCGCGATGGTGTCTTCTTCGCTCGGCTCATCCACCAGCACTTTCTGGAAGCGTCGTTCAAGCGCCGCATCCTTCTCTATATATTGGCGATACTCGTTGAGCGTGGTCGCACCGACGCAATGCAGCTCACCGCGAGCCAAGGCAGGCTTGAGCATATTGCCCGCATCCATCGAGCCTTCGCCTTTACCGGCGCCGACCATGGTGTGCAGTTCGTCGATGAACAGAATGATCTGCCCTTCCTGCTTCGACAGTTCGTTCAGCAGCGACTTGAGCCGCTCTTCGAACTCACCGCGATACTTGGCACCGGCAATCAACGCCCCCATGTCCAGGGACAGCAAGCGCTTGCCCTTGAGGCCGTCCGGCACTTCACCGTTGATAATGCGCTGGGCCAGGCCTTCGGCGATGGCGGTTTTACCGACGCCAGGCTCACCGATCAGCACCGGGTTGTTCTTGGTACGGCGTTGCAGGACCTGGATGGTCCGGCGAATTTCGTCGTCACGGCCGATCACCGGATCGAGCTTGCCGTCTTCGGCGCGCTTGGTCAGGTCGACGGTGTACTTATCCAGCGCCTGTCGCGCTTCCTCGTGGTTCGGGTCGTTGACAGCCTCGCCACCACGCAAGTTATTGATCGCGTTTTCCAGGGCTTTCTTGCTCACGCCCTGACCGAGCAACAGCTTGCCGAGCTTGCTGTTTTCATCCATGGCGGCGAGCAGCACCAACTCGCTGGAAATGAACTGGTCGCCCTTCTGCTGGGCCAGGCGATCAGCCTGATTGAGCAGGCGCGCCAGATCCTGCGACATGTTGACGTCGCCGGTCGGGTTCTGGATTTTCGGGAGCTGGTCGAGCTCTTTGGTCAGCTCTTTACGCAAGCTGTTGACGTCGAAGCCCACCTGCATCAACAGGGGCTTGATCGAGCCGCCCTGCTGTTCGAGCAAGGCCTGCATCAAGTGCGCCGGCTCGATGGCCGGATGATCGAGACCGACGGCCAGGGATTGGGCATCGGACAACGCTAACTGCAATTTGCTGGTTAAACGGTCTATACGCATGGGTCACCTTCCTTTTGAGCAGGCCGGACCTATAAAACATCCTGAATGAAGAAACCTGCCAGATACCACAATAGATGTGGTCAATTCTGGGAGTTTCAAGCGTCGTGACGTTGATGCAGGTCAGGAAAGTCTAGCGCTCGAGCCAGATCAAGGAAGCAAATCGACCAGTGCGGGGCGCACGGCGGAAAGAAAAGAAGCGCGGATCTGTCACGGTGCAGAAACCACCGCCATAGACTGCAGTCACACCGCGAGCCGCCAGACGCAGACGCGCCAGCTTATAGATGTCGGCCATGAACTTGCCGGCATTGACGCTTGGCACAAAGGCTTCAGCTGCTTGCGGCAACTGCTGTACGAAGGTTTCGCGCACTTCCGGCCCGACTTCAAAGGCTTGCGGGCCAATGGCCGGACCGAGCCAGACCAGCACGTCGGCAGGTGGCACGGCCAGACTGTCGAGCGTGGCTTCCAGCACACCCGCCGCCAATCCGCGCCAACCGGCATGGGCCGCCGCAACGCGAGTGCCGGCACGGTCGCAAAACAATGCTGGCAGGCAATCGGCGGTCATTGCTGCGCAAGCGATGCCGGGGGTGGAGGTCCAACTGGCATCAGCGGTGACTACCTGACTTGGGTCGGCATGGGCCACGACAATGCCGTGGACCTGCTGTAACCAGGCCGGTTGAATAGAGAAGTGATCGGTAAGACGACGGCGGTTCTCGGCGACAGCTTCAGGGCTGTCGTCGACATGGTCGCCGAGGTTGAGGCTGTCGAACGGCGCCAGACTGACGCCGCCCGCACGGGTGGTCACACAGGCTTTCACCCCGGCCGGCGCGGGCCAGTCAGGAATCAGCCAGTCACTCATCCGATGAACGCCTCGCGGTCTTGCTTGAGCAGGGTCAGCAACCAGACGAAATCTTCTGGCAACGGCGATTCCCAGCTCATGCGTTGACCGGTGGTCGGGTGATCCAGCTCCAGGAAACGCGCATGCAGCGCCTGACGCGGGAAATTTTTCAGCGACTCGACCATGGTCGGGTTGGCTGCCGGTGGAATTCGGAAACGACCGCCATAGGCAGGATCTCCGACCAACGGGAAGTTGATGTGCGCCATGTGCACGCGAATCTGGTGCGTACGACCGGTTTCCAGCTTCACCCGCACGTGGGTGTGGGAGCGGAAACGCTCGAGCACGCGGTAATGGCTGACGGCTTGCTTGCCACCTTCCATCACGGCCATGCGCTGGCGCTGCTGGCCGTGACGACCGATCGGCGCGTTGATTTTGCCGCCGGCGGTTACCACACCAATCACGATGCACTCATAGATGCGGCTGACACTGCGGCTCTGCAACTGTGTAACCAGCTGCGTCTGCGCCTGAATGGTCTTGGCCACCACCATCAGACCGGTGGTGTCCTTGTCCAGACGGTGCACGATACCGGCGCGGGGCACATTGACGATGTCCGGCACGTGGTGCAGCAAAGCGTTGAGCAAGGTGCCGTCGGCGTGACCGGCAGCCGGGTGAACCACCAGGCCCGCAGGCTTGTTGATCACCAGGATGTCGTCATCTTCGTAGACGATGTCCAGGGCAATGTCTTGAGCGACCCATTCGCCCTGAGCTTCCTGCTCGGCAGTGAGTTCAAGAATGGCGCCACCGTGAACGATGTCTCGCGGGCGGATAACCGCCCCATCCACAGTCAGGCGGCCGTCTTTGATCCAGGCGGAAAGGCGCGAGCGCGAGTGCTCAGCGAATAATTGTGCGGCGACTTGATCGAGGCGTTGGCCGCCCAATTCGGACGGCACCTCTGCGCGAAGTTCAATTTTATCGGACATGCTCAGACTAGGCGTCGGCACAGCCTTTGGTTTCGGCTGCGCGCTTGTGGTTAAATACGGCGTCTTTTGCCCCGAGGCTATTCAACGGGGCGCTCATCATAACAGGACGGCCACGCCCAAGACAGCGGCCGTCATAGGGACGCAAGCCGCCATGCAAGTGAAACACCTGCTGCTGATCGCCATCCTCGCATTGACCGCTGCTTGCTCATCGAAGGAAGTCGTAGACGAAAACCTGAGTGAAGTCGAGTTGTACCAACAGGCCCAGGCCGATCTGGACAACAACAGCTACACCAGTGCCACCGCCAAGCTGAAGGCTCTGGAGTCGCGTTATCCGTTCGGTCGTTATGCTGACCAGGCTCAACTCGAACTGATCTACGCCAACTACAAGAACGCCGAACCGGAAGCTGCCAAAGCCGCTGCCGAGCGTTTCATTCGTCTGCACCCACAGCACCCGAACGTCGATTACGCCTACTACCTCAAGGGCCTGACTTCGTTCGACCAGGACGTTGGCCTGCTGTCGCGCTTCCTGCCGCTGGACATGACCAAGCGTGACCCGGGTGCCGCGCGTGACTCCTATAACGAGTTCGCCCAGCTGACCAGCCGCTTCCCGAACAGCCGTTACTCGCCTGACGCCAAGCAGCGCATGATCTACCTGCGCAACCTGCTGGCAGCCTACGAAATCCACGTTGCCGACTATTACCTGACCCGTCAGGCCTATGTCGCTGCCGCGAACCGTGGCCGCTACGTGGTGGAAAACTTCCAGGAAACCCCTTCGGTCGGCGACGGCCTGGCGGTGATGACCGAGGCTTACCAGCGTCTGCACCTGGACGAACTGGCAGCCACCAGTCTCGAAACCCTGAAGCTCAACTACCCGAACCACCCAAGCCTGGTTGACGGTCAGTTCGTGCCGTCGGTTGCCGAAGCCGACAACCGTTCGTGGCTGAGCAAGGCCACCCTGGGCCTGATCGAATCCCGTCCGCCGCTGCCGCCGGGAGAAACCCGCGCCAACCAGGACGTGCAGAAGCAGTTCCAGGACGCGAAAGACGCGATTCCGAGCGATCTCAAGCCTAAAGACGAAAACGGCGATGTGATCGAAGAAGAAGATCACGAAGCGGAAGGCAACAACGATGACCGTTCGTGGTTCAGCTACATGACCTTCGGCGTGTTCGACTGACACGACCGGCGGTACGCAAAGGGAGACTCTTGAGTCTCCCTTTTTTGTTGCCGTTTTTTTGTGTTGAGCAATTGCACTGTGCGCCTGTCATGTCCCCGGCTAAACTGCCGGTTCATCAGCCAATAAAGCAGCTCATCATGCTTCGTTTATTATTCTGGATCGCCGTGATTGCCGCCGCCGTGTGGTTCTGGCGCAAGTACAAAAGCGCGGCTGCCGTACCCAAGTCACCTGCCGAACTGGAAGCGGCACCGATGGTTCGCTGCGCCCATTGCGGCGTGCACCTGCCCCGCGATCGCGCGCTGAACCTTCAAAAACAGTGGTATTGCAGCCAGGCTCATCTGGAGCAAGGCCCCGGCTCCAGTGATCGCTGAGGCGTCCAGTCACAGCGACAAACAGGCCCAGCGACTGCTGCGCCTTTACCATCTCTACCGTTTAAGCGTCGGCATCATCCTGGTGCTGCTGATCTCCAGCAACATGGACAACCGGTTGCTGGCCTCGGCCAATGACGACCTGCTGCGCTCTGGCAGCTGGTTGTACCTGGTGCTGAACATTCTGCTGGTGGTGTTCTTCGAGAACACCCGCCATCCAGCGCAACTGTTCAGCCTGGCGCTGCTCGACGTACTGCTGCTGTGCGGCCTGTTCTTCGCTGGCGGCGGCGTGGCCAGCGCCATTGGCAACTTGCTGATCGTTTCGGTGGCTATCAGCAATACGTTGCTGCGAAGGCGCATCGGCCTGTTGATTGCCGCCGTCGGGGCGATCGGCATTGTCGGCTCGAGTTTCCTGTTGAGCGTCAGCCATCGCGCCAATCCCAATGACTATTTGCAGGTCGGCACCCTCGGCGCCCTGTGTTTTGCCGCAGCCCTGCTGGTGCAAGGCCTGGTCCGACGCCTGGAAGTCAGCGAAACGCTGGTGGAGCAGAAGGCCAGTGAAGTCGTCGGCCTGGAAACGCTCAATGCGCTGATCCTGCAACGCATGCGCACCGGCATTCTGGTGCTCGACGAGCAGCGGCGCGTGCAATTGGCCAACCACAGTGCCCTGACGCTGCTCGGCTGTGACCGACTCGAAGGCCAACTGATCGACGACCACCTCCCGGCGCTTGTCGATCGCCTGAGCCTGTGGCTCAGCAACCCGACCCTGCGCCCGCAAAGCCTGAAAATCGCCAGCAGCGGCGTTGAGCTACAGCCCAGCTTCATAGCACTGGACCCCAGCCCGCAGCATCAGACGCTGATCTTTCTCGAAGATCTCGCCCACATCGCGCAACAAGCCCAACAACTGAAACTCGCCGCCCTCGGGCGCCTGACCGCCGGCATCGCCCATGAAATTCGCAATCCACTGGGCGCCATCAGTCATGCCGCACAGCTATTGCGCGAATCTGAGGAACTCAACAGCGCGGATCAACGTCTGACCCAGATCATTCAAGATCACTCCCAGCGCATGAATCGAGTCATCGAAAACGTCCTGCAACTGTCCCGCCGCCAGCAAACCGTGCCGCAACGGTTGGACCTGAAGCCGTGGCTGCTACAGTTCGTCACTGAAACCCGCGAGGGCGCGACCGAGCGCCAGCAGATTCATCTGCACATCGCTGCGGGAGACTTCAAGACCTTGATGGACCCGAACCAGTTGAACCAGATTCTCGACAACCTGATTCGCAACGGCTGGCGCCACAGCGCCCAGAACCACGACCAGGCACAGGTCTGGCTTGAGTTGTTCATCGACCCCGACAGCCAGTTGCCAATCCTTGAAATCCTCGACGACGGCCCCGGTGTGGCCACGGACCATCAGGCGCAGCTGTTCGAGCCTTTCTTCACCACCAGTCACCAAGGCACTGGCCTTGGGCTGTATCTGTCCCGTGAGCTGTGCGAAAGCAACCAGGCCCGCCTAGACTTCAAACCACGCCAAGGCGGCGGCTGCTTTCGCATCACTTTTGCTCACGGACGGAAACAAAGTTGAACATGGGCCCACGGCAAAAAGTCTTGATCGTCGACGACGAACCGGACATTCGCGAACTCCTGGAAATCACCCTGGGACGGATGAAACTCGATACCTACAGCGCGCGCAACGCCGGCGAGGCCCTGGCCCTGCTCAAGCGCGAAACGTTCGATCTGTGCCTGACCGACATGCGCCTGCCGGATGGCACCGGCCTTGAGCTGGTGCAACACATCCAGCAACGTTACCCGCAAGTTCCGGTGGCGATGATCACTGCTTACGGCAATGTCGACACGGCAATTAACGCCCTCAAGGCCGGCGCCTTCGACTTCCTGAGCAAACCAGTGGACCTCCCCCGCCTGCGGGAACTGGTCACCAGCGCCCTGCTCCTGCCCGTTCCCGGCGCTGCCCTTGATCGGCGCTTGCTCGGCGATTCATTGCCCATGCGCAATTTGCGCAAGCAGATCGACAAACTGGCGCGCAGCCAGGCGCCGGTGTACATCAGCGGCGAATCCGGCAGCGGCAAGGAATTGGTGGCGCACCTGATCCACGATCGGGGGCCTCGCGCCAATCAACCCTTTGTTCCGGTCAACTGCGGGGCGATTCCGTCGGAACTGATGGAAAGCGAGTTTTTCGGCCATCGCAAAGGCAGCTTCAGCGGTGCCATCGAAGACAAACCCGGCCTGTTCCAGGCCGCCCATGGCGGCACGCTGTTCCTCGACGAAGTGGCTGACTTGCCGTTGCCGATGCAGGTCAAATTGCTACGGGCCATTCAGGAGAAAGCCGTACGCAGCGTCGGCGGACAACAGGAAGAGGTGGTCGACGTACGTATTCTTTGCGCGACCCACAAAGACCTCGGCGCCGAAGTCGCTGCCGAGCGTTTTCGCCAGGATTTGTACTATCGCTTGAACGTGATCGAGCTGCGGGTTCCGCCGCTGCGCGAACGTCGAGACGATATCGAACCGTTGGCCGGCCATGTGCTCAAGCGCCTGGCGGCCGACACCGGCCAGCCGGAAGCAAAACTTCACCCGCAAGCACTCGATGCGTTGAAAAGTTACCGCTTCCCCGGAAACGTCCGGGAACTGGAGAACATGCTCGAACGCGCACACACGCTTTGCGAAAACAAACAGATTGAAGCGGGCGACCTGCGACTGGCCGAGGGCAACTGTCATCCGGAAGGAGGCGTGCCGGATCTGACGCAGATCGACAATCTGGAAGCGTACCTGGAAAACGTCGAACGCCAGCTTCTTCTGCAAGCCCTGGAAGAAACCCGCTGGAACCGCACGGCGGCGGCTCAGCGGTTGAATCTTTCATTCAGGTCGATGCGGTATCGGCTGAAGAAATTCGGGTTGGATTGAGGGCCTTGAATCTGGCTTAGATCCGCCCCGTCGGCGCATACGGCGTCGGATCAATGATCGGCGTCCTGCCCAACATCACATCGGCAAACAACTGACACGACGCCGGTGCCAGCACCAAACCATTACGAAAGTGTCCGCAGTTCAGCCACAACCCGTCAAACCCAGGCACCTGGCCAATGTACGGAATGCCTTCCGGCGAGCCCGGCCGCAAACCGGCCCAATGCCCGACCACTTCGGCGTCGGCCAGTGCCGGAATCAACTCCACCGCCGAGGCCTTGAGGCTTTCAAGAGCCGACTCGGTAGTGGTCTTGTCGTAACCCTCATACTCCAGCGTACTGCCAATCAGAATGTGCCCGTCGCGCCGGGGAATCGCATAACGCCCCTTCGCCAGCACCATACTCGGCAAAAAATCCGCCGCGCACTTGTAGAGAATCATCTGCCCTTTCACCGGTTCGACCGGTAATTCCAGGCCCAGGCTTTTGAGCAGATCGCCGCTCCAGGCACCAGCGGTCAGCACCACTTGATCGCCATGGATTACACCTGTGGAGGTCTGCACACCGACAACTTTTTCGCCTTCGCGAACAAATCCACTGACTTCGCACTGCTCATGAATCGTCACGTTCGGCAGCGCCTGCAATGCAGCCTTGAGCGACTTCACCAAGCGCGGATTACGCACATTGGCTACATCAGCCATGTAGATGGCTCGGGAAAAACCACCGCCCAGCACCGGCACCGCGTCGTGAGCCGCCGAGATATCCACAGCCCGCAACGGCCGATTCTCCCTCGCAGCCCAAGCCAGCGCCTCGGCTTCGTCGTCCAGATCCAGCCAGTACAGGCCGGTGGTGTGCACTTCGGGATCGACTCCGGTAGCGGCAAACAAATGCTCGCCCAGTTGTGGATAAAAATCCTGGGACCAATGGGCCAGTGCGGTGACTGCCGGGTTGTAGCGCCACGGGTAGAGCGGCGAAACGATGCCACCCCCCGCCCAAGACGACTCCTGACCGAGGTTCGAACGGTCCAGCAGCACAACGCTCTGCACTTCGGACGCGAGATTGAAAGCCGTCAGCAGACCGATTACCCCACCGCCGACAATCACCACTTGCTGTTGCCTGGTCATATTCTGATCCAACCGATAAATAGACAGTGGACGCAAAAGGCGCCCGAAAAGAAAACTCAGCGACCCCAGCAATCCTTGGTGGTCAGGCCGGCCGTGGCGTTAACCATGCTGCGCACGCCAGTATTGGTAATCGTGAAATCACCGCACTTGTCCGTCGCCATGGATGTACCCGCCTTGCGCACCGCCGTCAGCAAAAAAGTCTGGTCGGTCAGCGTCGACGTGATGGTGTAGTAGTCATTGCCGGGGCTCAGGCCCGCAGCACCGGTATAGACATTTTTTTGCGAATAGAAACGCTCGAGAATCTGTGCCTGCTCGGAGAGCAGACCGGCCACTTCGGTACGACGACCCTTCTTCAGGTATTCGGTGAAGCTCGGGGCAGCAATGGTCATGACAATCCCGATGATCGCAATCACGATCATGATTTCGATCAGGGTAAAACCGCGGTTGGATCTGTGCATGCCTCAACTCTCACTTACTGTATTTGTCGCCACATGATGCGACGGCTGCCGCCGCCGGATTTTTCCACCAGCGTGGTGATGCCGCCACTGGAATCGTTCACGACCTTGCGGGTCGCGCCATTGACGACGGCATTCAACGTCGGGATGCCGCCGGTAAAAATCACGCCGCTGGACACCGTGTCGGTGCTGTCGACCACGCCGTCGCCATTGGTGTCGAGCACCGCGTAGTTGAGCATCTTACCGCTGAACGCATCGAGTTCGACCAGTTTGCCTGTGCCAAAACTTGCGCAAGGGTCGGTGGTGTCCACGCTGGCCGTGGTGAAGATGATCCGCCCGAGTACCAGGCTGGCCTGATTGATCACCCTCTCGCCCGTCAGCGCGTTGTTGTAAACCAACGGCAAGTACCAACCCTTTTCCGCCGGATAGGTCACCTCGTTCTGGCTGGTGGTGATGAACTGGCCGGAGCTCCCCGAGAACACACCGGCCACAGCCTGGGCCTGCAAACTCGACGTGGTGATCTGCCCGGAACCACCGTCCGCGTCCCACACCGCGTAGAACGCCTGCAAATCCTTGTTGGTCTTGTCCGCCGTTTCGTTGAATTTCCCGGTGCCGAAAAATACCACTTTGCCGCCCAGGGAATTGTCCGCCAGCAAGGGCTGCGCGGTGATCGGCTGAGTCGCGCCTCCCGCTGCGGTGAACAACGGCTTGCCGGAAAACGCCACGCCCCAGCTATCTGTGGTCGTGCCGCTCAGATCAAACTTCCACAGCCGTCCCTTCAAGTCACCGCCATACGCGGCCTGCACCACGTTCTGCGAGTTGACCTTGAGCTTTACCGAGGACAAACCATTGGTGGTTTCACTGCTATCGACGACGATTTTTTTGATCAGCGAGCCATCGCGAATATCCACCACATACAACGCCGCCACGCCGGAGTTGCTGCCGTAGCCGTTGGAAATAAACGCGGCCCATCGACCATCGGCCAAGCGTGCCACTTCCGGACGGGCGTAGGCATAACCCAGATCATTGAAAGCGTTTGCCGTGCTGGCGGTGGCAGGTGCACTGATTTCCCACAGCGCTTTGGTGACATTACCGGCCGAGGCGTCGAACAGTTGCAACGCATAGAAGGTTCTCCCGCCCGCCCCGGTTCCGCCGAGCGCGAGGGTTTTCCAGGCACTGTTGAGTTGGGCATCGAACACGCCGACCTGTCCGTCCACCAGAAACTTGTGGCTGACGCCGTTGATGTACGTGGTATCGGCGATATAGCGCAAAGATGGCAACACGCTGGACGGCATGTAGGCATAGCGCCGGGTGCCGTTTGCCGAGTTGATGACGTTTACAAAACCGTCGTTGGCGTTGACCACCAGGCTGGCGCTCATGTTGGCCGACTTGGTTGCCAGATAGGTGCTGTAGGTGGTGTCGCCGGAAAGATCAGATGCGGTTTTATCCGTAGGTGAAGCCAAAGCCAACGGAGAGTTGATGATGTCCCCCAGCAGCACACTGCGCACTTTCAGACCGGTTTTGTTGGTGCCCTTGCTCCACTCCACCAGATCGCTGCCGGTGATGCCTGTAGGAAGTCCTTGATTGAGAATGGTTTGCTGGGCTGTGGAAAAATTGGCATAGGCCAAGGTCACTGCCGTGTTGGTTTGGTTGTTCCAGGACTGATAGGTCGGTGCAGTGGCTGCGGGCACTATGGCCGTGTCAGTGGTCCACAGCACTGCACTGGTATTAACCGCGCCGCTCGGGGAGAAACCATAGGACTTGATCGTGCCCCGCCAGTCCTTGGGGTCGTAACTGGTCTGGAAGTAACTGGTGCCGCTGGCGAGAATCGTTCCGCTTGTGGTGCCGCTGCCGCCGGAACCTGCCTTGGACGTGATTTCACTCAGAGCCGAAGACAACGCGGCGTTCAACCCGGCGCTGTCGGTGGCCTGGTAGTACTTGCCCTGACCGTAACTCGCGGCGTCCGACAGCATCTGGTTCGCCGCGGTAAAACCCACGGTGTAGGTGTTCATGTTCTGCTTCGGAAAATCGGCGGCATCCCAGCTTTTGCCCGCAAGGTCGGTGCCGGTCGAGCGCATATCGATGTCGAAGGCGAATTTGGCGATGTCATCCAGATAAAGTGCATCGCCTTCTTCGTCCCCTTTTTCCGGAGCATTTCCATCGTTGTTAACACTGTCCCAATTGGGTAGTCGAGGACCTCCTTTGGTGGAGGCCTGGGGATCATCGCTTGGGAAAGTCCGGTCGAACGTGGGTAAACCGTCAGTGACCACTACCCCGTAGTTTTTCTGGCAGCGATACTGGATCGGGCTGGTGTAAGTGGTAGGTGCAGTGTTGTAGAACGGCGCCATGCCACGCATGTAACGGGTCACTTCGTAATAGGTCTTCGCCAATGGAGTACTAGCGACAGCGCTCAAGCCATTGATCGAGTTGATCAATGCGTTGTAGTTGGCATCTACAGACAAATCACCGATCGCCCTGGCAATGTAACCACCACTGCCAAGGTTGTTACTGGTGGGCAGATTGAAGGTCGCAAGACCGATGCGCAGCGTGCGATTACTGAAGACCAGACTTCTGGAAACATCCCGAGCCACATCCATCCGGTAGTCGTCAGGTATGGCATTGGCGCCCGAGGTGAAGTCCCGATTCGAACCATTAGCAAGCGCCAAGAGATAAGCAAGGTAGTTAGCGGAGTATCGCGTGTTTTCATTGCCCACCGGGTCGGGCAGTTTCAGGCAAATCGGTGTCAGTCCAAGAAAGCCGCGATAAAAACCGTACCAATTACCGTTGGTCGAACACCCGCCCCGGTTCAGGCTCGACAAAGAAATATTGGCGTCACTCATGTTCAGATTCTCGCCGCCGACACATGAAAAATTGGAACTGCACACCGCAATCTGCGCCCGGTTGACCGTCGGATCGAACCCCGGCGCCCAGATGATGTTATTCATGCTCCCCGAATTGTCGATCATCAACATCACGTTCGGTGCGACTGCGGCGGCACTCAACAACGGCGAGTCCGAAGGCGTAAAGGCGTAGGCCGGCGCTCCCAGATACAGCGCCAAAACAGCACCACAAAACATCTTCCAGAGGCGCGCGCGCGTTTCAGTACTTCGCATAAATACTCTCCACCACACTGCGCGAGTTACCCGCGATGCCCACTGCGGTCACCCGGTACAACGTTGCCGACGTATTGCTTGGAACGTTCACCGCCGTCAGTGTGGTGCCAATGTTTTGCACGCCATAAAAACCGGTGCCGGAAGCGATCCAGGTCACTCCAGAAGTGGAATTGAACCCGGCGGCCCTGACCGTCGACGACTCGGTCGGCGGCGCGCACTGGCTGGTGCCGTTGCACACCGCCAATGAATAGCTGTCGAGTTGCACCGCACTTTCACCGACGCGCAACGCCGCTTCGGCGCCCTGGAACGACTGATTGCGCAAGCTCACACTGCCGGCCATTTTTTCCTGCAGGGTGGCGTTCTGCATCGATGAAAGGCCAATCAGCGTCAGCAGCAACAGGAACACCAGGCTGACCAGCAACGCCATGCCACGCTGGCCATGATCAGTGACGGGAGAAAATTTCATCGGCCCTCCCCTCACGGCAATCGGTTGCGCAGAGCGGCAACCACGTTGAAGGTTTGTTTGCTCACCCTATTCGGATCCGTGAGGGTCAGGCTCAAGCGCACGCTGCGGATGCGTGCAGGGTCAGAGGGATTACTGCTGTAACTGGAGGCGGCCGAATCGGCGGCGGAGCTGGCAAGGCCGAAGCTGACATTGAAGGCACTGACGTTATCCACCAGCACTTGCTGGGCCGGCGTGCCTCTGCCGATACCCATCGTCAACTGGCCGTTCTTCAGGCTGTAGATCAAGCGCCGGATCGGAAACGCCAGTTGTCCTGATGCAGGCGTACGTGAGTCGGAGTAAGCCGTCGCACTGTTTCGACAATCTGAAATCACTGTCCATGTCGGCGTGCCGCCGCTGCTTCCCACATCCGCAGTCACCAGCGTCAGCTTGAGGTTTGCGTTATCCCAACTGATCGGCGTGACTTGAGCTGCATTGAAATCACCCGCCGTACTGGCATCGGTGATCGTCCCCAGACAACCGAACATGCCGACCATGCGAATTTCCTGAATCATTTTGCTCAGCACGAATCGCGCGTCTTCCTGCATGACCGCCGCGGCGTTCTGGCTGACGTAGGTGTTTTTCGCGGCAATGAAAACCTGCACCACGCCCAGCACCACGATCAGGCTCAAGGCCAGGGCGATCAGCAGCTCGATCAGGCCAAATCCTCTATGCAAGCGGTTCATGGCGTCGATACCGGATCGACGGTCGCGCGACTGGTGAGGACGAAGCTGCGACGGGAATTGGCGCTGTTGGCGGCCCGGGAGTCATCCCATGTGATGGTGATGGTGTACACCCGTTGATTGAGCGCGATGCTGCCGGTGGCGGTGGGTCCACCGAAATTGACGATATTGCTGGTGAAGTCGTAGAGGTCCTGGTCCCGAGCGATGTTCAGGTTACCCGAGGTCGGGGGCGTCACGGTGTAGTCGGCGGCTGAGTTGGCGCGAATGCGGTCCATCATGTCGTAGGCAATGAAACTGGCCTGGCTGGTCATGCGCGCACTGTCGGTGTACTTCAGCGCATTGAGTTGGAACGCCGCCGCACCCAACAGCCCTACGCTCAGAATCAACAACGCGACCAACACTTCGATCAACGTCATGCCATCCTGTGCATGCTTGCTCCATTGCCTCATCCGCAACTTCCACCCAATAGAATTCGTCCGTTCAAACACACATTCAGCGTCTTGCTTTGCGTGCCCAGCACATAGTTGATCGCCACCGCTGTGGACGGTGACGACAGCCCGCCCAGATTATTGAAATCGATGGCGGTCACTCCTGAGGTTAGCGTCAGAGTCGCACCGCTGCTCATCGCTGGAACAACCCGCAATACATTGGCCGGAGTGCCAGTACTGTCATAGACCGTCAACTCCCCGGTCCAGACGCTGCCGCCCGCCGTGGGTCGAAGCCGGGTCGTCACGCCACGATCGATAGCCTCAAGACGGGCGAAATTCAAACCACGTTGCAGGTCGCCGATTTCGGTATCGGCCCTTGTCGTTTGCGCCGAACGGGTAAACGCCGGAACAGCCAAAGTGATCAGCACCAGAAAGATCCCGAGCGCGATCAGCAACTCGACCAGCGTGAAACCTTTTGAACGATGTTCCATCGGTGCCCTCCGTTGCCGTCGGCTATACCTGCTTACACGCTAGAACATTCGACCGCCAAGACCCGGTTGAATTGCCATTACCCGTGCATGGATCGCACGGCCCGCATCACTCCAGGGAGGAAAACGACATGGATCAGCGAGGCTTCAGCCTGATCGAACTGCTTATGGGACTGACGATTGTCGGGATTGTTCTGCATTTGGTCAGTCCGGCTTTTGCAGCGGTCACTGAATCGAACCATCGCGAGCAGGCGGCACAGTCGCTTTACAGCGGCATCCGCACGGCCAGGAGTGAGGCCATCGCCCGTCATCAGAACGTGATGATCCACGCCATCAATGGCGACTGGGGCCAGGGTTGGCGGATCATTCTGGATATCAGCGGCAAGGGGCAGCACGACGCCAGCAACCCGCTGCTGGTCGAACGCCAGAGCGGCACTCGGGTGCCAATCGTGGGAAATAGGCCAGTGAGCAAATTCGTGCGTTTCAGCGATCTGGGTGAACCACAGTTCGCCAGGGGCGAATTTCAGGCAGGGACTTTACATGTGTGCGCCACTCGCGAACCGGTGAGCCAGTACCAGGTGGTGCTGGCCCCGACCGGTCGCGTCAGCCTGCGCAGCGCAAAGGCTGAGCAGGCATTGTGCGCAGAAGGGAAAAAACTTAAAGCAGGGAACGCACGCGCAGTTCTTTAGGCATGGAGAAGGTGATGTTCTCCTCGCGACCGGCCAATTCATCGGCACCGGTAGCGCCCCAGGCCTGCAACTGCTGGATCACCCCACGCACCAGAACTTCCGGTGCAGAAGCGCCAGCGGTAATGCCGATGCGCTCGACACCGTCGAACCAGCTCTTTTGCAGATCTTCAGCACCGTCGATCAGGTACGCCGGAGTAGCCATGCGCTCGGCGAGTTCACGCAGGCGATTGGAGTTGGAGCTGTTCGGACTGCCAACCACCAGCACCACATCGCATTCGTCGGCCAGTTGCTTGACCGCATCCTGACGGTTTTGCGTGGCGTAGCAGATATCGTCCTTTCGTGGACCGCCGATGGCCGGGAAACGCGTACGCAGGGCGTCGATGACGCGACTGGTATCGTCCATGGACAACGTGGTCTGGGTCACGAACGCCAGTTTTTCGGGGTTGTTCACTTGCAGTTCGGCGACGTCTTTCTCGTCTTCGACGAGGTAGATCGCACCGCCATTGCTGGCATCGTACTGGCCCATGGTGCCTTCGACTTCCGGGTGCCCGGCGTGGCCGATAAGGATGCATTCACGGCCGTCGCGGCTGTAGCGTGCGACTTCGATGTGCACCTTGGTCACCAGCGGGCAAGTGGCATCGAACACTTTCAGGCCACGGCCGGCGGCTTCGGTGCGCACAGCCTGGGAAACACCGTGGGCGCTGAAGATCACGATCACGTCGTCCGGCACCTGATCCAGCTCCTCGACGAAGATCGCGCCACGATTGCGCAGGTCTTCGACGACGAATTTGTTGTGGACCACTTCATGGCGCACATAGATCGGCGGCCCGAAGACTTCCAGGGCGCGGTTGACGATTTCGATCGCCCGGTCCACACCGGCGCAGAAGCCACGGGGGTTGGCGAGTTTGATTTGCATGCTGTGCCTCGTGTCTTGCCCTGTAGGAGCGAGCTTGCTCGCGAAAAACTAAGGGACACCGCGTTAATCCAGAGGAAACGCGTATTCGTTGACGATCATCGCGAGCAAGCTCGCTCCTACAGAAAAGCAGTTACAGCGCTTTGACGGAAATGATTTCCACGTCAAAGGTCAGTGTCTTGCCTGCCAGCGGATGGTTGAAGTCGATGGTCACTTGCGCGTCATCGAACTTTTTCACCACGCCCGGCAATTCAGTATTGGCCGCATCGTTGAAGATCACCAGCAAACCCGGCGACAGGTCCATGTCCTGGAACTGCGAGCGCGGGATGATCTGCACGTTTTGCGGGTTGGGCTGGCCGAAAGCGTTTTCCGGCTCGATGCTCAGCGTACGCTTGTCACCGGCCTTGAAACCGAACAGCGCCGCTTCGAAACCTGGCAACAGGTTGCCGTCACCGACCTTGAAGGTCGCCGGGGCTTTGTCGAAAGTGCTGTCCACTGTGTCGCCGTTCTCCAGGCGCAATGCGAAATGCAAGGTGACTTCCGTGTTCTGGCCGATGCGTTGCTCAGCCAATACCTGTTCAGTCATGAACGGCTTCTCCGGTCTTTTTACTTTTGAACATATCCAGTGCCAGCATGACAGCGCCTACAGTGATTGCGCTGTCGGCAAAATTAAACGCCGGGAAGTGATGGCGGTTCTGCCAGTGCACCAGGATGAAATCGATCACATGGCCCAAGGCAATGCGGTCATACAGGTTGCCTAACGCGCCGCCGAGCACCAGTGCCAGCGCTACCGCCAGCCAGGTTTCGTTGCGACCCAGGCGTTTGAGCCACACCACCAGCACCGCACTGACCACAATGGCGATCAGGGCAAACAACCAGCGCTGCCAGCCGGAGCTGTCAGCCAGGAAGCTGAACGCCGCTCCGGTGTTGTAGGCCAGGGTCCAGCTGAAGTAGTCAGGGATCACCACGATCTGCTGATACATCTCGAGCTTGCCCTCGAAGTAGAACTTGCTGGCCTGGTCGATGACCAGGACCAGCAAACTCAACCAGAGCCAGCTCAGTCGCCCAAAGCGACCAACGGCATTAGGCATAGTGACGAACCTCGCCAGCGCCGCTGATGTTGTCGACGCAACGGCCGCAGATTTCCGGATGCTCCGGGTTCACGCCGACGTCTTCACGGCAGTGCCAGCAACGGGCGCACTTGGCGAAGGCCGACTTGACGATCTTCAGCTTCAGGCCGCTGACTTCAGTGACCACGGCATCGGCCGGAGCCTGCACGAACGGCGCAACGCTGGCGGTCGACGTGATCAGTACAAAGCGCAATTCGTTGCTCAGTTTGGCCAGATCGGCGCTCAGCGCGTCTTCGGCAAACAGCGTCACTTCGGCTTGCAGGTTGCCACCGACGGCCTTGGCCGCGCGCTGGATTTCCATTTCCTTGTTGACCGCGACCTTCACGGCCATGATCCGGTCCCAGTACGCACGATCCAGCTCGAAGCCTTCCGGCAGTGCGGTCAGGCCTTCGTACCAGGTGTTGAGCATGACGGACTCGTTACGCTCGCCCGGCAGGTATTGCCACAGTTCGTCGGCGGTAAAGGCCAGGATCGGTGCGATCCAGCGTACCAGCGCCTCGGAGATGTGGAACAGCGCGGTCTGGCACGAACGACGGGCCTTGCTGTCGGCGCCGGTGGTGTACTGGCGGTCCTTGATGATGTCGAGGTAGAAACCACCCAACTCCTGCACGCAGAAGTTGTGGATCTTCGAGTACACGTTCCAGAAGCGGTATTCGCCGTAGTGTTCTTGCAGCTCGCGCTGCAGCAGCAGGGTGCGGTCCACGGCCCAACGGTCCAGAGCCAGCATTTCTTCAGCCGGCAGCAGGTCGGTGGCCGGGTTGAAACCGGTGAGGTTGGAAAGCAGGAAACGCGCGGTGTTACGGATGCGCCGGTAGGCGTCCGCACTGCGTTGCAGAATCTGCTCGGAAACCGCCATTTCGCCCGAATAGTCGGTCGAAGCGACCCACAGACGCATGATGTCGGCGCCCAGGGTGTCGTTGACTTTCTGTGGCGCGATCACGTTGCCCAGGGACTTGGACATCTTGCGGCCGGACTCGTCGACAGTGAAGCCGTGGGTCAGCAGCTCGCGGTACGGCGCGTGGTTGTCGATGGCGCAACCGGTCAGCAGCGACGAGTGGAACCAGCCACGGTGTTGGTCCGAGCCTTCCAGGTACAGGTCGGCGCGTGGGCCGGTTTCGTGGCCCATCGGGTGCGAACCGCGCAGGACGTGCCAGTGCGTGGTGCCCGAATCGAACCAGACGTCGAGGGTGTCGCTGATCTTGTCGTACAGCGGGGCTTCATCGCCCAGCAACTCGGCGGCGTCCAGCTTGAACCAGGCTTCGATGCCCTCGCCTTCAACGCGCTTGGCCACTTCTTCCATCAGCTCGACGGTGCGTGGGTGCAGTTCGCCGCTTTCCTTGTTCAGGAAGAACGGGATCGGCACGCCCCAGTTGCGCTGACGGGAGATGCACCAGTCCGGACGGTTGGCGATCATCGAGTGCAAGCGTGCCTGGCCCCAGGCCGGGACGAACTTGGTGTCTTCGATGGCTTTGAGCGAGCGCACACGCAGGGTGTCGCCGCTGGTTGGCTCTTTGTCCATGCCGATGAACCACTGCGCGGTGGCGCGGTAGATCAGCGGGGTCTTGTGGCGCCAGCAGTGCATGTAGCTGTGTTCGATGATGGTGGTGTGCAGCAGCGCACCGACTTCGGTCAGCTTGTCGACGATGGCCGGGTTGGCCTTCCAGATGAACTGGCCGCCGAAGAATTCCAGCGACGGCACGTACACGCCGTTGCTTTGTACCGGGTTGAGGATGTCGTCGTTGACCATGCCGTACTTTTTGCAGGTCACGAAGTCGTCCACGCCGTAGGCCGGAGCGGAGTGAACCACACCGGTGCCCGCGCCCAGTTCAACGTAGTCGGCCAGGTAAACCGGCGACAGACGGTCGTAGAACGGGTGACGGAAGTTGATCAGCTCCAGCTCTTTACCGGTGGTGGTCGCGATGACCGAACCTTCCAGGTTGTAGCGAACCAGACAGGCTTCGACCAGTTCTTCAGCCAAAACCAGCAGCTTGTCGCCGACATCGACCAGTGCGTAGTTGAATTCCGGATGAACGTTCAGCGCCTGGTTGGCCGGGATGGTCCACGGGGTGGTGGTCCAGATCACGATCGAAGCAGGCTTGGCCAGCGACGGCAGACCGAAAGCGGCAGCCAGTTTGGCTTCATCGGCAATCGGGAACGCCACGTCGATGGTCGAGGACTTCTTGTTCTCGTACTCGACTTCCGCTTCAGCCAGGGCCGAACCGCAGTCGAAGCACCAGTTCACAGGCTTCAGGCCCTTGAACACGAAACCGCCCTTGACGATTTCGGCCAAGGCACGGATTTCACCGGCCTCGTTCTTGAAATCCATGGTCTTGTACGGGTTGGCGAAGTCGCCCAGCACACCCAGACGGATGAACTCGGACTTCTGGCCTTCGATCTGCTCGGTGGCGTAGGCCCGGCACAGTTCGCGGGTCTTGTCGGCGCCCAGGTTCTTGCCGTGGGTCACTTCGACTTTGTGCTCGATCGGCAGACCGTGGCAATCCCAGCCCGGAATATAAGGCGCGTCGAAGCCCGAAAGGGTCTTCGAACGGATGATCATGTCCTTGAGAATCTTGTTCAGTGCGTGACCGATGTGGATCGTGCCGTTGGCGTACGGAGGGCCGTCGTGCAGGACGAACTTCGGACGATCCTTGCCAATCTCGCGCAACTTTCCGTACAGGCCAATACTGTCCCAGCGCTGCAGAATCTGCGGTTCGCGCTGTGGCAGGCCGGCCTTCATTGGGAAGGCGGTGTCCGGAAGGTTTAGCGTGGCTTTATAGTCGGTCATTTAAGGCTCTTCATTAGCGATTGGCGCTAGGTGCGACAGGGCACGGGCGGCGGCGACATCCGCATTGATCGCCGTCTTAAGCGCCTCCAGAGAGGCGAAACGCTGCTCTTCACGCAGCTTTTGGTGGAAAACCACCGTCATACGCCGGTCATACAGATCGCCGGCAAAATCTAAAAGATGGACTTCGAGGTGGGCTTTGCCATCCCCTTGGACCGTAGGCCGCACGCCAATATTGGCGACACCCGGCCAGGTCTTGCCGTCGAGGTCGACGCTGACCAGGTAAACCCCGGTGAACGGCACGCGACGGCGCTTGAGTTGAATGTTGGCAGTGGGCGTACCCAACTGACGCGCCAGTTTCTGGCCGTGCAGCACGCGACCGGCAATCCGGTACGGGCGACCGAGCAGGCGTTCGGCCAGTGCGAAATCAGCGGCGGCCAAGGCATTACGTACCTGGGTGCTGCTGACGCGAATGCCGTCGAGCTCGACGGTCTGCGCCGCTTCGACGGTAAAGCCCTGCATCACGCCGGCCTGTTGCAGGAAATCGAAATCCCCTACCCGGTCACAGCCGAAACGGAAGTCGTCACCTACTTCAAGGTGCTGCACGCCGAGGCCGTCGACCAAAATGGTATCGACGAATTCGCTGGCGCTGAGCTTGCTCAGACGCTGGTTGAACGCCAGGCACAAGACCCGGTCGACGCCTTCGGCGGCCAATAGCTGCAGTTTATCCCGCAGGCGGGCCAGACGGGCCGGCGCCGTGTCCGGAGCGAAAAACTCCCGTGGCTGCGGCTCGAAAATCACCACGCAGCTGGGCACGCCCAACTCCAGCGCACGCTCACGCAGCCGCGCCAGGATAGCCTGGTGGCCACGGTGTACACCGTCAAAGTTGCCAATAGTGGCGACACAGCCCCGATGCTGGGGGCGCAGATTGTGGAGGCCTCGAACCAGCTGCATAACGCGCTTCTTGCTCATAAAGTGGTCGATTATAACCACACCCGGCGGCCGACGACAGGCAACACCGTAACCCAAAGTGATCGAGCCGACAAAAATGCCGGCTCGCCCGTATTTATGGAGGTTTTATCCTCAGCCCAACGCTTTGCGATTGAAGTCGCGCAGGCGGAAGCCCATCAACATTAACATGCCGAAATACGCCACCACACCGGCAACCACCAAGGCGCCCAGGCGCAGGAAACGCTCAAGCATCTGTCCCTCGCCCCAGGCCGGCATGAAATGCATCCCGGCCAGCAACACGGCGGACATCACCGTCACTGCGATCACCAATTTGAAGCCGAACTTCGCCCAACCCGGTTGGGGCTGGTACATCTGCTGTTTGCGCAGTTGATAGAAGAGCAGGCCCGCATTGAGGCAGGCACCGGCACTGATGGCGAGCGCGAGCCCGGCGTGGGCCAGCGGGCCGATCAGCAACAGGTTGAACAACTGAGTAACGACCAGGGTGAATATTGCGATTTTTACCGGCGTGCGGATGTTTTGTTGCGCATAAAAGCCCGGTGCCAGCACTTTAATCACGATAATACCGAGCAGACCGACCGAATAGGCGATCAAGGCGCGCTGGGTCATGGCCGCATCATGCGCATCGAACTGACCGTACTGGAAAAGCGAAACCGTCAGCGGCTCGGCGAGAATCCCCAGCGCCAGGGCGCATGGCAGTACCAGCACGAAGCACAGGCGCAGGCCCCAATCGAGGATGCGCGAGTACTCCTGGCGATCCTTGCTGGCGTAAGTCTTGGCCAGGGTCGGCAGCAGAATCGTGCCCAACGCCACGCCCAGAACGCCGGACGGCAGCTCCATCAAGCGGTCGGCGTAGTACATCCAGGACACGGAACCAGCCACCAGGAACGAGGCGAAAATGGTGTTGATGATCAGCGAGATCTGACTCACCGAGACCCCGAGGATCGCCGGCAGCATCTGTTTCATGACCCGCCAGACGCCGGTGTCGCGCAGATTCAGGCGCGGCAGCACCAGCATGCCGATCTTTTTCAGGTGCGGCAGCTGATAGAGCAACTGCGCCAAGCCACCTACCAGAACCGCCCAGCCCAGCGCCATTACCGGTGGATCGAAGTACGGCGTCAGGAACAGCGCAAAGATGATCATGCTGACGTTGAGCAGGGTCGGCACGAACGCCGGCACCGAAAAACGGTTCCAGGTATTGAGGATCGCCCCCGCCAATGACGACAGGGAAATCAGCAATATGTAGGGAAATGTCACCCGCAACAGGCTGGAGGTCAGCTCGAATTTTTCCGGCGTATCGGCGAAGCCCGGCGCCGTAACCCAGATCACCCAGGGTGCGGCAAGCATGCCCAACGCCGTGACCAGCGCCAGCACCAGCGTCAACAAACCCGAGACGTAGGCAATGAACGTGCGCGTCGCCTCTTCGCCCTGCTGGCTTTTGTATTCCGCAAGAATCGGCACGAAGGCTTGGGAAAACGCCCCTTCAGCGAAGATCCGGCGCAGCAGATTGGGCAATTTAAAGGCGATAAAGAAGGCGTCGGTCGCCATTCCCGCGCCAAATGTACGCGCAATGAGAGTGTCACGAACAAACCCCAAAATCCGGGAAAGCATCGTGATAGAGCTGACGGCGGCCAACGATTTAAGCAGATTCATTGAAAGAGTTTGTGCCTGTCGATAAACAGCAGGCGAACAATGCGCCTACTTGTGCGATACTCCGCGCCGCAACAGCACAGAGCCAAAGCTCGCGAGTTTACAGGTCACACGCCGGAAAGAAATATCCCGTCGCACCACGCCTACCACTTAGCGGAACGTTTCAAGCGCCCTTGACAAGACTTCAACTCATCGGCATGATTCGCGGCCTATTTTGTTTGCTATTTCCTAAAAAGTCTTTCGAGGAGCTCGACGGTGGCCAACTCACCTTCCGCCAAAAAACGTGCAAAACAGGCTGAGAAGCGTCGCAGCCACAACGCCAGCCTGCGTTCCATGGTCCGTACCTACATCAAAAACGTAGTTAAGGCCATCGACGCAAAAGACGCTGCTAAAGCACAAGCTGCTTACGTTCTGGCTGTGCCAGTTATCGACCGTATGGCCGATAAAGGCATCATCCACAAGAACAAGGCTGCTCGCCATAAGAGCCGCCTGAATGGCCACGTAAAGGCCCTGAACGTTGCCGCTGCTGCCTAAGCGACTCGTTCATTAAAAAACCGACCTCAGGGTCGGTTTTTTATTGCCTGCGATTTAGTGAACTCAACGCAAAAAAATGTGGGAGCGAGCCTGCTCGCGATGACGGATTACCATTCAGCATTTGTGCTGGCCGGATATCCGCTATCGCGAGCAGGCTCCCACAGTTTGTTTTGCGTCAGGTTATTGAGCGTGCGCCCACGGCAAAATCGGAATCGCCGTCACCGCATTCTGCGGACTGCCTTCGATCAAGCGATCGCTGTACACCAGATACACCAGCGTATTGCGCTTCTTGTCGAGGAAACGCACCACCTGCATGGTCTTGAACACCAGCGAGGTGCGCTCCTTGAACACCTCATCGCCATCCTTCAGCTCACCCTTGAAGCTGATGGGCCCGACCTGTCGACAGGCGATGGAAGCCTCGGCACGGTCCTCGGCCAGACCCAACCCACCCTTCACGCCACCGGTTTTGGCGCGCGACAGGTAGCAGGTCACACCTTCGACCTTCGGATCATCAAACGCCTCGACCACGATCCGGTCGTTCGGCCCGACGAATTTGAATACCGTCGACACCTGGCCAATTTCCTCAGCCGAAGCCAACAGCGGCATCGCCAATACCAGCCCCAACAATCCTTTTGCCAAACGCATTCAGGTATTCCTTCAGACCAGAATCAGGTTATCGCGGTGAACCAGTTCCGGTTCCGCCATATACCCCAACAATCCGACAATCGCCTCAGACGACTGACCGATGATTTTTTGTGCTTCCAGCGCGCTGTAGTTGGCCAGGCCACGGGCGATCTCACGACCGTCCGGCGCCACGCACACCACCATTTCGCCGCGACGGAAGCTGCCCTGAACCAGCTTGACCCCGACCGGCAGCAAACTCTTGTTGCCCTGGGACAGTGCCGTCACCGCACCCGCGTCCAGCACCAGCGTGCCCCGGGTTTGCAGATGACCAGCCAGCCACTGCTTGCGCGCCGCCAGCATGCCGCGCTCAGGCGAAAGCAAGGTGCCGATGCGCTCACCAGCCTTCAAGCGATCCAGGACACGATCAAGACGCCCACCGACGATGATGGTATGCGCACCGGAACGGGCAGCCAGTCGCGCAGCGCGCAATTTGGTCTGCATACCGCCACGTCCCAGCGCACCGCCCGTACCGCCCGCCACCGCGTCGAGCGCAGGATCATCGGCGCGCGCTTCGTAAATTAGCTGGGCATCCGGATTGTTGCGCGGATCGGCGTCGAACATGCCGTCGCGATCCGTCAGGATCACCAGCAAATCCGCCTCAACCAGGTTGGCCACCAGCGCTGCCAATGTATCGTTGTCGCCGAAACGAATTTCGTCGGTGACCACAGTGTCGTTCTCGTTGATCACCGGAATGACTTTCAGCTCGACCAACGCGCGCAACGTGCTGCGGGCGTTCAGGTAGCGCTTGCGGTCGGACAGGTCGTCGTGGGTCAGGAGAATCTGCGCCGTGTGCCGGCCATGCTCGGCGAAGCTCGACTCCCAAGCCTGCACAAGCCCCATCTGACCGATTGCAGCGGCAGCCTGAAGCTCATGCATCGCACTGGGTCGCGAGGTCCAGCCCAGACGGCTCATGCCGGCAGCCACCGCCCCGGAGGACACCAGCACCAGCTCAACGCCCGCCTCATGCAGGGCCACCATCTGTTCAACCCAGACACTCATTGCCGCGCGATCCAGGCCTTTGCCGTCCGCCGTCAGCAAAGCGCTGCCGATTTTCACGACCCAACGCTGCGCACCTGTCACCTTGCTCCGCATCATCTTCAACCTTAGCTTGAGGGCAGCGCGACCTGGCACTGCCCGTGACGTTATTCGTGGTTATTCGTGACCAACGATCGATTTCCAGATACTAAAACGCCGCTCGATTGAGCGGCGCTTAAGTTTATCGCAACGAATCAGTCACGCACGTAAATGATTTCCGGACCGTCTTCGTCATCCACATCTTCTTCGTCCCAATCGTCGTCACCGATGTCATGGACCGACTTCACGCCGCTGCGACGCAGGGCACGCTGGTCATCCAGCGCCTGCAACTGGGCACGGGCTTCGTCTTCGATACGCTGATCGAGATCGGCCAGCTCTTCCTTGTAGGCCGGGTCGTTAGCCAGGCGATCGGCACGATCTTCCAGGTAACGCATGATGTCGTGGCACAGACGCTCGGTGTTCTGCTTGGCAATCGCCGAGATCACATAGACCGGACCAGTCCATTCCAAGCGATCAACGATCTCTTTGACGCGAGCATCGTGCTCTTCGTCGAGGATCTGGTCGCACTTGTTCAGGATCAACCAGCGATCACGCTCAGCCAGGGACGGGCTGAACTTGGTCAGCTCGTTGACGATGACTTCGGCAGCGTCCGGAGCACTGGTGTCGTCCAGCGGCGCCATGTCGACGAGGTGCAGCAGCAAACGGGTACGCGACAGGTGCTTGAGGAAACGAATCCCCAGGCCTGCGCCATCGGAAGCACCTTCGATCAGACCCGGAATGTCCGCGACCACGAAGCTCTTCCAGCGATCGACGCTAACCACACCCAGGTTTGGCACCAGGGTGGTGAACGGGTAGTCGGCGACTTTCGGCTTGGCGGCCGATACCGAACGGATAAAGGTACTTTTACCAGCGTTCGGCAAGCCCAGCAGACCAACGTCCGCCAGCACTTTCATTTCCAGCTTGAGGTCACGTTGCTCGCCCGGCTTGCCCGGCGTGGTCTGGCGTGGCGCACGGTTAGTACTGGATTTGAAACGGGTGTTGCCCAGACCGTGCCAGCCGCCGTGAGCGACCAGCAACTTCTGGCCAGCTTTGGTCAGGTCGCCGATCACTTCCTGAGTGGCGGAGTCGATCACCGTGGTGCCGACCGGAACGCGCAGCACAAGCTCTTCACCCTTCTTGCCGGTGCAGTCAGTGCTGCCGCCGTTGGCGCCACGCTCGGCATCGAAGTGCCGGGTGTAACGATAATCCACCAGGGTGTTGAGGTTTTCGTCGGCGATCATGTAGACCGAGCCGCCATCACCGCCATCACCGCCGTTCGGGCCACCGTTTTCGATAAATTTTTCCCGACGGAAACTCATGGCGCCATTGCCACCGTCGCCAGCCTTTACTCGGATCGATACTTCATCAACAAACTTCATAACAACACGCCTCTCGCCATACGGACGAGCCGAAAAACACTAAGACATAAGACTCTTGCAAAAATGAGCGCAGCGACCTCAATCAACGACCGCACAGTCCAGCGCGCCGACAGCCCATACAAACAGTTTTGCAAGAGACTCACCCCACAAACGAAAAAGCCCCGTCGCGAGACAGGGCTTTTCCAGCGATCGCGCAATTAAGCGGCGATTACGCTCACGTAACGACGACCGAAGGCGCCTTTTACTTCGAACTTGATCACGCCTTCGACTTTAGCGAAGAGGGTGTGATCTTTACCCATACCAACGCCGTAGCCAGCGTGGAATTGGGTGCCGCGCTGACGCACGATGATGTTGCCCGCTTTGATAGCCTGGCCGCCATACATCTTCACGCCAAGGCGTTTGGCTTCTGAGTCGCGACCGTTACGGGTACTACCACCAGCTTTTTTGTGTGCCATGAGTTCAATTCTCCTAGTGAGGAATTAGGCTGAAATTAAGCCTGAATACCGGTGATTTTGATCTCGGTGTACCACTGGCGGTGGCCCATACGCTTCATGTGGTGCTTACGGCGACGGAACTTGATGATGCGGACTTTATCGTGACGACCTTGGGAGATCACTTCAGCCACAACGGTAGCGCCAGCAACAACTGGAGCGCCGATATTCACGTCGTCGCCATTGGCAACCAACAGAACGCGATCAAAGGTAACGGATTCGCCGGTAGCGATTTCCAGTTTTTCGATCTTCAGGTATTCACCTGGGGCGACTTTGTACTGCTTGCCGCCAGTAACGATTACTGCATAAGACATGGTATTTCTCCGATAATCCTGCTCACCCAGCTCTTTATAAGAAGAGGTATTGGCTGGCATGGCTGCATGGGGCTGGAAGGCCCGCTTGCAATTGCGTAAGGCAGGTGCTGCCCAGGAAGTTCAGGGTGCGCGATTGTACGCAAGGCACGAGCGCCTTGCAAGGGGCCGTCCATCGCGCCTTGACAGGCCCGGACGTGGGTCCTAGCATGCCGCGCAACCCTTCTGGAGCGACTGTCGCTGATGCAACCCCAAGCTTTCTACCGCGCGGTCGCGGACGATTTTAGCGCCGTCGACGGCATCATCAAGAAGCAGCTGACTTCCCGAGTGCCGCTGGTCTCTAAAATCGGCGACTACATTACCTCGGCCGGCGGCAAACGCCTGCGTCCTTTATTGGTGCTGCTGTCCGGCAAAGCACTGGGACGTGAAGGCGATGACCTGCGACTTTTGGCCGCGACCATCGAGTTCCTGCACACCGCGACCCTGTTGCATGACGACGTAGTCGACATGTCCGGCATGCGCCGTGGCCGCTCGACCGCCAACGCCATGTGGGGCAATGCGCCGAGCGTGCTGGTGGGCGACTTCCTGTATTCGCGCTCCTTCGAAATGATGGTCGAACTGGGCTCCATGCCGGTGATGAAAATCCTTTCGCAAGCCACGCGCATCATCGCCGAAGGCGAAGTGTTGCAGCTGTCGAAGGTCCGTGACGCCAGCACCACTGAAGAAACCTACATGGAAGTCATCCGCGGCAAGACCGCGATGCTCTTCGAAGCCTCGACCCACAGCGCCGCGGCCCTGGCCGGCGCAACACCTGAACAGAGCGAAGCACTGCGCATGTTCGGCGATCACCTGGGCGTGGCATTCCAACTGGTCGACGACCTGCTGGATTACAAAGGCGACGCGGAAACCCTGGGCAAGAACGTCGGTGACGATCTGGCCGAAGGCAAGCCGACCCTGCCGCTGATCTACACCATGCGCGAAGGTACGCCGGAACAGGCTGCCCTGGTGCGCAAGGCTATCCAGAAAGGCGGCATCGAAGACCTGGAAAGCATCCGCGAAGCCGTGGAAGCCTCGGGCTCGCTGGAATACACCGCGCAACTGGCCCGCGATTACGTGGCTCGTGCGATCAAATGCCTCGACGCACTGCCGCCGAGCGAATATCGCGATGCGCTGGTTGAGCTGAGCGAGTTTTCGGTCGCCCGTACGCACTGATCGTTAAAGCAAGATCAAAAGATCGCAGCCTTCGGCAGCTCCTACA
>NZ_JBSVXD010000021.1:0-51618 GCF_054070755.1 Pseudomonas sp. SDO5591_S426
TACAGGAAAAACATAAATACATGTCGGAGCTGCCGAAGGCTGCGATCTTTTTTCACTACAACATATTCGAAGGCGTCAGCTGCTCACCGCGCCATTCGAATGCCACCGGCGCCAACACCTGATCAATCTGCGCCTCGCTCCACAGTGTGGCGAAACTTTTACCTACACCGGGATGCACCCGATCCGGCGCAATCAGCGACAACGGCCACAGCACAAAGGCATTTTTCAGAATTTCCGCCCGCGGCAGGATCAAGCCATCGAAGTTGCCCACCAGATCACCAAACAACAACACGTCGATGTCCAGCGGCAAACCCTTGCGGTCCGGTGCGTAGCGGCCATTGTCGGCTTCGATGAATTTCAGCCGGCGATCCAGCTCCATCAGCGGCAAATCGGTGTAGGCCGATACCACGAAATTGAAGAACGGTCCGCTCTTGATCCCCACTGGCTGGCTTTCGAAGACCGGCGAACAATGGATATCCACCAGGAAACCCGCCAAGGCATCCAGGCCGGCCTGCAAATGGGTTTCGCGCTCGATATTGCTACCGAGCCCGAGATACACCTGAGTCAGCGACATCCGCGCTCGATCTCCACACCCACGCCACCGGTAGCCGCAGGTACTGCGCCTGGCTTGGTCAGCTTGAGGCGCATCCAGGTGATCTTGAATTCGCTCATCAGCACTTCAACCAGACGCTCGGCGAAGGTTTCGACCAGTTGGAACTGCGCCTGCTCGGCAAAGGCCTGGATGCGCGACGAAACACTCGCGTAATCGAGGGCCAGGGTCAGGTCGTCACCGGCGGCTGCCGGACGATTGTCCCAGGCGAAACTCAGATCAAGACGCAAGCACTGTCGGATGCCTCGCTCCCAGTCGTAGGCACCGATCACGGTGTCGACTTCCAGGCCCTCGATAAACACTCTGTCCAAGCACTTTTCTCCGCTACACGACAAGGGCGCATTGCGCCGTTAGAATCAGGGCGTCCTCGCCCGGAATAGTTAGCATGTTTTGGTTATTGGCGATCCTCGCCTACCTGCTCGGCTCTCTGTCCTTTGCCATTTTGCTCAGCCGCCTGACCGGTAACCCCGATCCGCGAATGAGTGGCTCGGGCAATGCCGGTGCCACCAACATGTTGCGCCTGGCCGGCAAGAAACTCGCCGTCCTGACCCTGCTCGGCGATCTCTGCAAAGGCTTGTTGCCCGTGCTGATCGCCGCTGTTGCGGGCCTTTCGCTGCAAGATCAGGCCTGGATCGGCGTGTGCGCCGTCATTGGCCACCTGTTCCCGCTGTACTTCCGCTTTCGCGGTGGCAAGGGTGTCGCCACCGCTGCCGGGATGTTGCTGGGCCTGTATCCGCCGGCAGCACTGTTGGCGGTTTGTGCCTGGCTGCTGACGTTCTACCTGACCCGTACAAGTTCACTGGCGGCCCTGATCGCCACGCCGCTGACTCTGCCGCTGCTGGCCTGGCAAGAACCGGCGGCCCTGCTGCCCATGACCACGCTCACAGGGCTGATCGTCTGGCGCCACCGCGGCAATCTACGCGACCTGTTTGCCGGGCGCGAACGGCATTTCTAGTTGCCGGACATGAGCCCGGCTCATCACAACGCCGACAATTGCTCCATCGGCCAACGCGCCTGCACAGTGATCGCCAGGCTTTCCTGCTGACCGGCCTGCAAGCGCTGGCAGCCGGCAAACGCAATCATCGCGCCGTTATCGGTGCAAAACTGCGGACGCGCATAAAAAACATCGCCCTTCATGTCGCCGAGCATTTTTTCCAGCGAAGTGCGCAACGCCTTGTTGGCACTCACGCCGCCTGCAATCACCAGACGCTTCATGCCAGCCGCCTTGAGGGCTCGCTTGCACTTGATGGTCAAAGTCTCCACCACGGCCTGCTGGAACGCCAGCGCGATGTCGCAACGGGCTTGCTCACCGTCGTCCCCGGCGCTGACGCACTGCTGCCAGGTGTTCAGCGCGAAGGTTTTCAGGCCACTGAAGCTGAAATCCAGGCCAGGGCGGTCGCACATCGGACGCGGGAAGACGAAACGTCCTGCAACGCCCTGCTCTGCCATACGCGCGATTTCCGGGCCACCCGGATATTGCAGGCCCATCATCTTGGCGGTCTTGTCGAACGCTTCGCCCGCAGCGTCGTCGAGTGTCTCGCCCAACAGCGTGTACTGACCGATTCCATCGACCTGAACGAGCTGCGTATGCCCACCCGACACCAACAAAGCGACGAACGGAAATTCCGGCGGTTGCGACTCCAGCATCGGCGCCAGCAAGTGACCTTCCATGTGGTGCACGCCCAGCGCCGGAATGCCCCAGGCAAAGGCCAGCGCCTGAGCGCAGGAAGCACCCACCAACAACGCCCCGACCAGGCCGGGACCCGCGGTGTAGGCGATCGCGTCGATCTCAGTCGGCACGCAGTCGGCTTCGGCCAACACCTGACGAATCAAGGGCAGCATGCGTTTGACGTGATCACGCGAGGCCAGCTCCGGCACCACCCCACCATAGGCACGGTGCAGGTCGATCTGGCTGAACAGCGCGTCGGCCAGCAGGCCGCGTTCACTGTCATATAATGCGACACCAGTTTCGTCGCAGGAGGTTTCTAATCCCAGTACTAGCATGGGTTTGCGCCTTGTTTAGGCTGAATTCGAAGGCGCGCATAATAGTCGTCGCGTGATGCCCCGACCAGCGGTTTTCGATCAGAGGCTTTGCATTCCGTGCGATGAGGGGTTAACATCCGCAACCCTTAAAAACCGACGTCTTCAAGTGCTCTTTTGCCGCGAGGATGTTGACCCCGGTAATGAATGAAGGTAGCTCTGGATGCCAGCCGTCAAAGTAAAAGAGAACGAACCCTTCGACGTAGCTCTGCGTCGTTTCAAGCGCTCCTGCGAAAAAGCCGGTGTACTGGCTGAAGTTCGTAGCCGCGAATTTTACGAGAAGCCAACTTCTGAGCGTAAGCGTAAAGCAGCAGCCGCTGTTAAGCGTCACGCCAAGAAAGTTCAGCGCGAACAGCGCCGCGCCGTTCGTCTGTACTAATACACAGACGATCGTAGCAAGCTTCTGCCAAGCCCGGCTCTCAGCCGGGCTAATGGCATTTGCGTAAAACGCTTGATGCTTCACTGTCGAAGCCGCAGACGCGACCAAGACAAATCTGCTTCACCGCGTCAGACCTGGCTCTTTTGCCAGCGGTGCACGTCTTTTCTGACGAGCCTTTCAAGGCTACTGACGAGCACACCCACTGATTCCTCTCACGACGATCAGCCCAAGGCATCTCTTGCATGCCAAATGATGAGCTATCCGAGACCCTTGACGGGTCGCAGCCGGATTCAGCGCAACACTTTCAAATAGTCGAATACTGATTGGAATTAACGTCAGTGGATTTTCGGCAGATACACTTCCCGATAGCGATTACGCAGACGACACTGGTCGAGCCGCACAGCTTGCGCGCCTCAAATCATGACCCGCGTCCGGCCGCCCTTCGTTTCGGACCCTTTCAGCGCAGATGACGAGAACGCCATGGCCGGGCTAATTCCCCAGAGCTTCATTGACGACCTTCTGAACCGCACCGACATCGTCGATGTGGTCAGCTCGCGCCTGCAAATGAAAAAAGCCGGCAAGAACTACACCGCCTGCTGCCCGTTTCACAAAGAGAAAACTCCGTCCTTCAGCGTCAGCCCCGACAAACAGTTCTATTACTGCTTCGGCTGCGGCGCTGGCGGCAATGCCCTGGGCTTCATCATGGACCACGACAACCTGGATTTCGTCCAGGCTGTCGAAGACCTGGCCAAAGCGGCCGGAATGGAAGTCCCCCGGGAAGAAGGCGGTCGCTCGCACAAACCGCGACAGCCGACAGATTCACCGCTGTATCCGCTGCTCACGGCCGCCGCCGACTTTTATCGTCAGGCGCTGAAGAGCCATCCATCGCGCAAAGCCGCTGTGGATTACCTGAAAGGTCGCGGCCTGACCGGGGAAATCGCCCGAGACTTCGGCCTCGGCTTTGCGCCCCCCGGCTGGGACAACCTGTTCAAGCACTTGAGCAGCGACACCCTGCAACAAAAAGCCATGATCGATGCCGGCCTGCTGATCGAAAACGCCGAAACCGGCAAACGCTACGATCGCTTCCGCGACCGGGTGATGTTCCCGATCCGCGACAGCCGTGGGCGCATCATTGCGTTCGGCGGCCGGGTGCTGGGTGATGACAAGCCGAAATACCTGAACTCCCCGGAAACCCCGGTATTCCATAAAGGCCAGGAACTCTACGGCCTGTATGAAGCGCGCAAGAACAACCGCAACCTCGACGAAATCATCGTCGTCGAAGGCTACATGGACGTCATCGCCCTCGCCCAGCAAGGCTTGCGCAATGCCGTCGCGACCCTGGGCACCGCCACCAGCGAAGAACACTTGAAGCGACTGTTTCGTGTCGTGCCCAGCGTTCTGTTTTGCTTCGATGGCGACCAGGCCGGTCGCAATGCAGCCTGGCGGGCACTGGAAGCAACGTTATCGAGCCTGCAAGACGGCCGCCGCGCACGCTTCCTGTTCCTGCCCGAAGGCGAGGACCCGGACACTTTGGTCCGCTCCGAAGGCACTGACGCCTTCCGCGCGCGCATCAATCAGCACGCCCAGCCGCTGGCGGATTATTTCTTCCAGCAACTGACCGAAGAAGCCGACCCACGCTCGCTCGAGGGCAAGGCCCACATGGCCACCCTCGCCGCACCGTTGATCGACAAAATCCCCGGCGCCAACCTGCGCATCCTGATGCGCCAGCGCCTGACGGAAATCACGGGCTTGAGTGGTGAAGCGGTCAGCCAACTGGCGCACAGCGCGCCGCAAGACGCACCGCCGGCTTATGACCCCGGCATCGATTACGACGCCATGCCGGACTACTCCGACTTCCATCAACCTCAAGAGGGCCACGCGCCCCAGCAGGAATGGACGCCGAAGAAACCCGGTGCCGGCGGCAAGAAATGGGACAAGAAACCATGGAACAAAAACGGCAAGCGCGGTGACCGCGACGAAGCCTATGCCCCACGCACGCCAGTAGCGGTTGAAGCGCCAACGCTTATCGCATTGCGCACGCTTATCCACCACCCGCAATTGGCTGGCAAGGTTGAGAGTGCTGAACATTTTGCCAACGAGAGCAATACGTACGCTCAGGTACTAATCGCCTTGATCGAGGCGGTGCAGAAAAATCCTAAGCTAAACTCTATTCAATTGATGGCCCGTTGGCACGGCACAGAGCAAGGGCGTCTTTTGAAAGCACTTGCAGAAAAGGAATGGCTAATTGACGGCGACAACCTTGAACAGCAGTTTTTAGACACCATTACTAGGTTATCTGCGGGTCAACATACGCAGACCCTCGACGAACTCATCAAAAAAGCAAGGCAGCCGGGATTGTCGGCTGATGAGCAAATACAGATAGCGAAACAGATGCGCGACCTTCTAAAACAGAATGTTTCCGCATCAAACCCGACCTCAACTGGCGCGTGAGGTCATAGCTCAGGTATAATCCTCGGCTTGTTTTTTGCCCGCCAAGACCTTCAGTGGATAGGGTGTTATGTCCGGAAAAGCGCAACAGCAGTCTCGTATTATTGAGTTGATCAAACTGGGTCGTGAGCAGAAGTATCTGACTTACGCCGAGGTCAACGACCACCTGCCTGAGGATATTTCAGATCCAGAGCAGGTGGAAGACATCATCCGCATGATTAATGACATGGGGATTCCCGTACACGAGAGTGCTCCGGATGCGGACGCCCTTATGCTGGCCGACGCCGATACCGACGAGGCCGCTGCGGAAGAAGCAGCCGCCGCGTTGGCAGCGGTCGAGACCGACATTGGCCGTACCACCGACCCAGTGCGCATGTACATGCGCGAAATGGGTACGGTAGAGCTCCTCACACGTGAAGGCGAAATCGAAATCGCCAAACGTATTGAAGAGGGCATCCGTGAAGTGATGAGCGCAATCGCGCACTTCCCTGGCACGGTTGACCATATTCTCTCCGAGTACACTCGCGTCACCACCGAAGGTGGTCGCCTGTCCGACGTCCTGAGCGGTTATATCGACCCGGACGACGGCATTGCGCCGCCTGCGGCAGAAGTGCCACCGCCGATCGACCCGAAGGCCGCAAAAGCGGATGACGATACCGACGACGATGAAGCTGAAGCCTCGGATGACGAAGAAGAAGCCGAAAGCGGTCCAGATCCGGTCATCGCTGCGCAGCGTTTTGGCGCCGTGTCCGATCAGATGGAAATTACCCGCAAGGCCCTGAAAAAGCACGGTCGCAGCAACAAGGCAGCTATCGCTGAATTGTTGGCCTTGGCCGAGCTGTTCATGCCGATCAAACTGGTGCCGAAGCAATTCGAAGGCCTGGTCGAGCGTGTTCGCAGTGCCCTGGACCGTCTGCGTCAGCAAGAGCGTGCAATCATGCAGCTCTGCGTCCGTGATGCGCGCATGCCGCGTGCCGACTTCCTGCGCCAGTTCCCGGGCAATGAAGTTGACGAAAGCTGGTCCGACGCACTGGCCAAAGGCAAAAGCAAATACGCTGAAGCCATTGGTCGCGTTCAGCCGGACATCATTCGTTGCCAGCAGAAGCTGACCGCGCTGGAGACCGAAACCGGTCTGACCATCGCCGAGATCAAGGACATCAACCGTCGCATGTCGATCGGTGAGGCCAAGGCCCGCCGCGCGAAGAAAGAGATGGTTGAAGCGAACTTGCGTCTGGTGATCTCCATCGCCAAGAAGTACACCAACCGTGGCCTGCAATTCCTCGATCTGATCCAGGAAGGCAACATCGGTTTGATGAAAGCGGTAGACAAGTTTGAATACCGCCGCGGCTACAAATTCTCGACTTATGCCACCTGGTGGATCCGTCAGGCGATCACTCGCTCGATCGCCGACCAGGCCCGCACCATCCGTATTCCGGTGCACATGATCGAGACGATCAACAAGCTCAACCGTATTTCCCGGCAGATGTTGCAGGAAATGGGTCGCGAACCGACCCCGGAAGAGCTGGGCGAACGCATGGAAATGCCTGAGGACAAGATCCGCAAGGTATTGAAGATCGCTAAAGAGCCGATCTCCATGGAAACCCCGATCGGTGATGACGAAGACTCCCATCTGGGTGACTTCATCGAAGACTCGACCATGCAGTCGCCAATCGATGTCGCCACTGTTGAGAGCCTTAAAGAAGCGACTCGCGAAGTGCTGTCCGGCCTCACTGCCCGTGAAGCCAAGGTACTGCGCATGCGCTTCGGTATCGACATGAATACCGACCACACCCTCGAAGAGGTTGGTAAGCAGTTCGACGTGACCCGTGAACGGATTCGTCAGATCGAAGCCAAGGCGCTGCGCAAGCTGCGCCACCCGACGAGAAGCGAGCATCTGCGCTCCTTCCTCGACGAGTGATACCAGAACCCCCGGCCCAGGCCGGGGGTTTTGTTTTATGGCAGATTAATATCTCCGCACGCCCCCCTCCGCTCCATAGCCCGTCTACACTCGAAACATTCCCCAGAGCCATAACGAGACCGTTATGCCCAGACTGCCGACCGTGCTTTTTTTGCTGTCGCTCATGACCTGGACCGCAACGGCTGGCGCGCTGACTCTAACCGACGAAGAACGTAGCTGGCTTGCGGCCCACCCGGACTTGCGCCTGGGTGTCGATGCGTCCTGGCCGCCCTTTGAGTTTCGCGACGATCAAGGGCGTTACCAGGGCCTTGCGGCAGACTATATCGACCTGATTCGCCAACGATTGGCCGTCAAACTGACGCCCATCGAACCGGTCAGTTGGACGGTTGTGCTCGAACAGGCCAAACAAGGCAAGCTCGACCTGCTGCCGGGCATCATGTCGACCCCGGAACGCCAGGCGTTCCTGTCGTTCACCCGACCCTATCTGGACTTCCCGATTGTCATCCTGGCGCACGTCGGCGGTCCTCAGCCGCGCAAAATTCAGGACCTGTACGGTCTGAAAATCGCCGTGGTGGAAAACTATGCACCCCACGAGCTGTTACGCACCCACCACCCCGACTTGAATCTGGTGGCCATGCACAATGTCAGCTCGGCTTTGCAGGCGCTGGCGACCGATGAGGTGGACGCCGTGGTCGGCGATCTCGCTTCCAGCGTCTGGAGCCTGCGCCAGCTCAAGCTCGACGGACTGTACGTCAGCGGCGAAACCCCTTACCGCTATCAACTGGCCATGGGCGTGCCCCGGGACAACAAAGTGCTGGTCGGCATCCTGGATAAAGTCCTGGCGGACATGTCCCCAGCCGAAATCAGCGCCATTCAGGAACTTTGGGTCGGCAACGTCCTCGATCATCGAACATTCTGGTCCGACCTGCTGGTCTATGGCCTGCCGGGACTACTGCTGCTGATTGCGGTGCTGGTGGCGGTGATCCGGATCAACCGTCGCTTGAGTTCGGAAATTGCCCGTCGCGTCGATCTCGAGCAGGAACTGCGCAGCAGCGAGTATCACTACCGCGGATTGGTAGAGAGCCTGTCGGCCATCGCCTGGGAAGCGCGAATGAGCGACTTCACTTACAGCTATGTGTCGCCCCACGCCGAAGACCTGCTCGGTTATCCCCTGTCGCATTGGCTGATTCCGGGCTTCTGGCGCAACATCATTCACCCCGCCGACCTCATTCGCGCGCAGAGCTTTTGTGATCACGAAGTGTTGGCCGGGCGCGATCACAGCCTCGATTACCGGGTGATCACCGCTGACGGGCGCTGCTTGTGGGTGCGCGACATCGTCAGCCTGATCGAACACGGCCATGAACCGGTGATGCGCGGGCTGATGATCGACATCAGTGAGGCCAAACGCACCGAAGAAGCGCTGCGCCTGTCGGAACAGAAATTTGCCTCGGTGTTCCAGCAATGCCCGGACATTCTGGTCATCGCGCGCCTCTCCGACGGTTGCCTGCTGGAAGTGAACGAAGCGTTCGAAGAACAGATCGGCCTGCGTGCCGAAGACGTCATCGGCCAGACCGCCACCGATCTCAACATCTGGGGCATTCCCGGTGTCGGACCGGGCTTGTTGCAGCGCTTGCAGGCCGGCAGCATCCGCAACCTGGAGATGCCCTTTCGCCGCAGCAATGGCCAGGTGTTTACCGGCCTGATCTCCGCCGAGCCGTTCGACCTCGATACCACTCCGGCACTGGTGGTGGTCGTGCGCGACATCACCCAGCTCAAGGAAACCCAACAGCAACTGCAAACCTCCGAAGAGAAATTCGCCAAGGCCTTCCACGCCTCGCCGGACGGCTTGCTGCTGTCTCGGCAGAGCGACGGCTTGTTGCTTGAGGTCAACGAGGGTTTCAGCCGCATCACCGGGTTCAACAGCGCGATGTCGGTGGATCGCTCGGCGCTGGATCTGGGGATCTGGGTCAATCTCAACGAACGCAAACAGATGCTCGATCTGCTGCACCGCGACGGCTTCGTCCGCGACTTCAGTTGCCATATCCGCCGCAGCGACGGGCAGATCCGCCTCTGCGAGGTGTCCAGTCGTCCGCTGCCAATCGGCGACGAGGACTGCATGCTGACCATCGCCCGGGACATCACAGAGCGCCACCTGATGCAGGAAAAACTGCAACAGGCCGCTACCGTATTCGAGAGCACCGCCGAAGGCGTGTTGATCACCGATACCCAGCAGCACATCAGCGCAGTCAACCGTGCATTCACGGAAATCACCGGTTACAGCGAAAGCGAAGCGCTGGGCCACACCCCGCGCCTGCTCGCCTCAGGCCTGCATGACAGCGCGTTCTACGCCGCCATGTGGCACCAATTGACCGCCGAAGGTCACTGGCAAGGCGAGATTTCCAACCGGCGCAAGAATGGCGAACTTTATCCGAGCTGGCTGACCATCAGCGCCGTGCGCAACCGCGACAAATTCATCACTCACTTTGTGGCGGTGTTCGCCGACATTTCGAGCCTCAAGCACGCCCAAGCCAAACTCGACTACCAGGCGCACCACGATCCGCTGACCGGCCTGCCCAACCGCACACTTTTCGAAAGCCGCTTGCTGACCGCGCTCAACACCCAGAAAGAAAACGGTGGCCAGGGCGCGGTGCTGTTCCTCGACCTCGACCGTTTCAAACACATCAACGACAGCCTCGGTCACCCGGTCGGCGACCTGCTGCTCAAGGGCATTGCCGTGCGTCTCAAGGAACAGCTGCGCGACATCGACACCGTCGCGCGTCTGGGCGGCGACGAGTTCATCATTCTGCTGCCCGGCCTTCAGCAGCCTAGCGATGCCGATAACATCGCGACCAAGCTGCTCAACTGCTTCACCGCGCCGTTCCAGGCCGGTGAGCACGAGTTCTTCATCAGCTCGAGCATCGGCACCAGCCTTTATCCACAGGACGGCTGCGACGTCGCCACGCTGATCAAGAACGCCGACGCGGCGATGTACCGCTCCAAGGCCAAGGGCCGTAACCGGGTCGAAAGCTACACCCGTGACCTGACCGCCCAAGCCAGCGAACGTGTGGCGCTGGAGCATGAACTGCGCCGCGCCATCGAGCGCAATGAACTGCACCTCTACTACCAACCGAAAATCAGCCTCGACGACTACCGCCTGGTGGGCGCCGAAGCGCTGATTCGTTGGCGTCACCCGACCTTTGGCGACGTACCACCGGAACATTTCATTTCCCTGGCCGAAGAAAACGGCATGATCCTGCAGATCGGCGACTGGGTACTGGAAACCGCCTGCCGGCAAATGCACGAATGGAGCAAAACCTACGAGGGCCTTGGCCCGCTGTCGGTCAACCTCGCCGGCGCGCAATTGCGCCAACCGAACCTGCTCGGGCGCATCGAACAGCTGCTCAAGGACTACCGCCTCAAACCCGATTTCCTGCAACTGGAAATCACCGAAAACTTCATCATGAGCCAAGCCGAAGAAGCCTTGAGCGTGCTGCATCAGCTCAAGCACCTGGGCGTGCAACTGGCGATCGACGACTTCGGCACCGGCTACTCGTCATTGAGCTACCTCAAGCGCCTGCCGCTGGACATTCTCAAGATCGACCAGTCCTTCGTCCGCGGCCTGCCGGATGACCCGCACGACGTCGCCATCGTGCGCGCCATCATCGCCCTCGGCCGCAGCATGCAATTCACCGTGATTGCCGAAGGCGTCGAAACCCAGGCGCAGCAACAATTCCTGGCCTATGAGGGCTGCGAGCAGATCCAGGGCTACATCGTCAGCCTGCCCCTGCCCCCGGACGAATTCGCCGCGACGTTTCTTCGTACAACCGTAATGGATTTTTCGGATAGCACAGCCGCGAAACCGTCGCTATAATCCGCGACCTACTGAGGGCCTATAGCTCAGTTGGTTAGAGCAGAGGACTCATAATCCTTTGGTCCACGGTTCAAGTCCGTGTGGGCCCACCAAACAAGAAAGCCGCGTTTTTACGCGGCTTTTTCGTGTCTGCTCGGTCACCGTTGCCTATGTTGCTGAATCCTGCCTTTCGGGTCTGTCTGAAGATAGAACTGCTAAAAATGCAGTCTGCACCTCTAGGGTTAGAGCTGAACATCAATCCACGTAACGTCATCTTCAACAGCAATAGGGTCGCTATCTGGTGATACCAACAAGCTACTTTGCTGCGATTCCGTTAATTCCGCCCAAAAGCCATCGGTTACGAACACCAGTCGTTCATCGACGACCAATTGATGAAAAACAAAGTCAGGGTCCGGGGCACGATTAGCTTTCAAACATCGGGTTATCCAGTTTCGAGCAGGGTCTCGCGCCAGCTCACGGTGTGAACGGTCGCGCCTCCAGTTGGCTTTGCAGTGGGGCGGCGTAATCCACTCGATCCTACCTTCCGGTGTCACCACTCCACACGAACAGTCACCTTCATACGCAAGCGTGAGCTTTCCATGAGCAATGACGCCGAGCAGATAACACGTCGCCCCTGTCTGGTCCGCAAACAAAGTGGGATGAAGTTCGGTCAGCACCGAACAAAGCACCTGCTCCACCGCTCCATGCTCAGTGATATCGCCTCCCTGATCCAAATGCTTTTGGTAGGCTGCCAAAACGCCCCTCACGAAGTACTCAGCTAGTTGGCCGCTGCCAGTCTTCGACGTTCCATCTGTGATAACGAACAGCCCTCTTTCACCATCGCAGAGAACTCCAGCACAGTCATTATTGGCTTTCCTGGCCTTTCCTATTACTGACTTGGTGTTGTATCTCATGCGTTGCCCAGGTCCTTCATGCGCATGTGGATGATTCGACCTCTACCCGGATTTGCCTGCACCGAGCCCGAACTCTCAATCACGTAGTCGATACCACTAAGTTCCGTGAGGCCTCGAATTCCAGCAGTAATGAATTCCTTGAGCTCAGAATCAACTTGGCGAACCTCTTCCAAAAGCTCCGTACGACCATCAATCAAGATAATGATGTCTTCGACATCCTTGTGGTAAGGATCGCCCTCACCACGACCGCAAAAGGCCTCTAGTTTCGTCGCAAGAAAGTAGGTCGGTTTAAATATCTGGATGACGATACCGCTGGGCAACGTAAATTTGTCAGCCTTGGCCAACCCCTCCACAAACCAACGATTGGCATATCCGAGAACCGCGGGATCAGAGGGCATCACGTCAACAACGACGTCGTTGAAGCGGAAACGACAGTTGACCTCATCCTCACCGGTGATCTTGAAGTTCTTAGCCGCCAGGCGTTCCGTAAGGTGTTGCCAAGCGCTAATACCTGCAAGTTCGATCACCAGGTCAACATCATCGGTGAAGCGAATGTCGTCCAGCACAGTAACATCAGTCACCAGCATGGCTGTTGTGCAACCACCGACAAAGGCAACTTCAGCGAGAAACGCCTCACCCAAGCCACCTGCAACAAATTCTATGAGCTCATAGTTGTGATTAGCGCTTGATGACATGTTACTTCAGCCCCATTCCTGCCTTTAGAATGTTAACCGCCACACCACACTCTCGCGGACCACCAAGACGGATCGCATCGGCAAGCGCAAGATAGTGATAAAGGGTTCTGTCCTTCTTTACCGCTTCTGGCACCGTTTTGTAGAGCGGTTCTATCGCTTGACCACGCTCATTTCCCAAGGGATCAGGCCAAACCGGAATCAGCCCGCCAGCACTCTTGATGCTTTTAGAGAGCGCTGGTGCTGCGAAACCCGTTGGGATACCACGAACCATTGCGCCCGGCTTCACAGGGAAGAAATATTTCAGAGCGTGCTCGGTGATTTTCAGCAGCTCTCGCCGATTAACTTTTGGAAGCCCGGTGTCGTAATCATTGGTAAGCATTCCGGATTCGCGACACCTCGCAATGGAGTTTGAAACCTCGCTTTTGCTTAGCCCCAAAGACGCAGACAGTGCACGCAACGAGTAGCCTTCACTCCAACTCGCCAGCGGCGCAGAAGACACTGGCTCTGACCAACCTTCCCATTCATCTTCGTCGCTGAAAGACGAGTCGAACTCTTGACGATGAAATTCAGTTTCTTCACCAGCAGAAGGGTAGGTGACTAGTGGCTGCCCCACTCGCCCCCCTGCCGTCATAAATATCGGCTGAGGTTTTAACAAGTCCTCAACGGTGTTCGAATTCGACTCAGACTCCATCACCCCATAAAGATTTTCCTCTTGGGCGTGCAGGCTGGCCATCTTGAACAGAAGCAAAATATCTTGACTCTTCATAAAGTCAAAAACTCCAAGCGTCCACATTCCATAAAACGTGGACACTTGTCTCATTTGAAATATTTCACTGTCAAGATCTTTTGAACCAGGCACGATGGGGGCGCTTCGTGACCTTACAAAAAGCCCTTCCGCAACAATCGTGAAGACCGCAGGCGCTGTGGCCGAGTGAATTCGGCGTTAGTTTTGTTTACTCAAAGTCTCGCTTTATCGGATGACGCCGTAGGACCTTGTAGGCAAACTCCGAATCTTCTATTTGGGCACTTTGATGCCTTGTTGCGCTTTTCTTTGACGGGATAGTCTCTGGACGTCGCTGACCATTCAGCGGTCGGGCTTGGAAACCCGTCAGATCACAGCGCAATAGTGCCCCTACCGCAACTCCAGTCGTTTTTACGATTGCGAATTCTGTGTTATGGCAGCTGTGCGTGGGACGCCTTCGGGCGTGCCGGTTCTGTGGTCTCCGGTTTTCCAACCTGCGCACAGCCGCCACCTATTCGCTTGGAAACGAACGTGGCGACTACTCTAATCTTGGAGTCAGACCATGTCTAAAACTGATACGCCCTTAACCTCAGAACTCAAAACCATCGGCTTCACCCCCTTCATCTACTGCAAGAACCAGGCGCTATTCCACGTCAGTCGCGGCGTTCCGCTGGCCGAAGCATTAGCTCAAGCCTCCGATCTTTTGCATCTCGCCAAGGGGCTAACCATGGACGCCGCCTACGCCAAAGACACCGACCGCCACGCCTGGGCCGCGCATTACCTGACGGCGATGAGCAAGGCGGTGATTGATGATGTGGCGAAGGTGCTGGATCGGCGACCTGTTCAAACAACAAAGGAAGCAGCCCCATCGAAAAACTCATAATCACGGCAGAGTTGAAAATTCCCAAAAAGGGACCTATCGTTCCCTTTTTGGGACTTATAGAGTCAGCCATGCCTGCCATCCCGCTCAGCGATGCCCTGTTTACCGCCACTCAGCAAAAAGTGCTGGGCATGCTGTATGGCAAACCGGATCAGAGCTTCTATGCCAATGAGATATCCCGCTGGGCGCAGGTCGGCAAGGGCAGCCTGATGCGTGAGCTGGAACGTCTTCATGGCGCAGGCATTCTCACCATGATTCGACGGGGTAATCAGACGCACTATCAAGCCAACCCTGAATGCCCCATTTATGCGGAACTGCTAGGGATCGTGCGCAAGACTTTTGGTATCGCAGAGCAACTGCGTGCTGCCTTGGCTCCATTGAGTGATCAGCTGACGTGGGCATTTATCTACGGCTCCATCGCCAAGGGAAACGAGCATGCAGGTAGTGACATTGACCTGATGCTGATTGGCGAAAATCTCAATTACAGCGACTTGATGGAACGGGTACTGCCCGTTGAGGAACAGCTTGGCCGCACCATTAACCCGACGCTCTATACCTTGGCCGACTGGCAAGCCAAGAAGGCGGCCGGTAACAGCTTTGTAGTGCGGGTTGAGCAACAGGAAAAAATTGACTTGATTGGCCGCAATCCAGCAGAGGTAGCCGATGGGCAGTAACGAAAATCTGGAAAACCTGGTGCGTAGCGGCGGCCTCAAAGCTGAACCGCCAGATCGTAAGGAATGTGAAGGGCTGCTGAGATCGGCCACGGACCGTTTAAATGATGCTCACAGTTCGGCCCTGTCCTTTGCCAGTCGCTTCGACCTCGCCTACAACGCCGCACATGCCCTGGCGCTCACGGCCATGCGGTTGCAGGGGTTTCGCTCTGACCGCCGCTATCTGGTATTTCAGTGCCTTGTACATACTCTCGGCCTGAACAAAATCCAGGTACGCCTGTTTACGCTTTGTCACGAGCGCCGCAATCTGGCTGAGTACGAAGGTTATATGGATGTGGATGAAACCCTACTTGCCGAACTGTTGGCAGCAACTGATGCACTGCTGCTATTGGTGCAAGACGCCATGCTCGCGAGCAAATAACGCTTCGACCCTTCGTTACTTCCAGTGCTGAACAGCATCACTGCAACTGTCAGTCCAAACAGGTAACGAAGGGATGGCCTGCACCGCCCGCAACCGTTCCAGCATCGGACCGGTAAACACCACTTCATACCTATCCGCCGCCCGCCCCCACTGCTCGACGATGACCATGCCGTCGACCAGCGCTCCGGCCAATTCGGCAATCGTCTGCGCCTGATCCTCGATGATTTCTTGAGTCCGAACCCACAACCGATCGGTCATCGCTTTAAGCTGCGCAGCTATTCGCTCACCCGACGCCGGATCGGTATCCGGGTAAGCGATGTTGCGCAGCAGATGCTGAAGCTCCCGGATTTTTGCGTAATCCTGTTCAGCCCCCTGCTCACCTTTGAGGATGGTTGTGGCTTTTGGCTTGTCGACGCGTTTGGCGGCTGAAGGTTTTGAGGGGAGTGTCTGCGCCATTGCGCCGGCCAGGAGCACCATGATTCGGGCTTCCAGATGCTCTTTCATGGCTTCTAGCGATGAAATGGGGCGCACCAACGTTATGGAAGCTCCGCCTTGGTGACGCAAATCCTTGGTCACTGTCAGGGTCACACCGCCCGTTTCAAAACCCAACACACGGGCCACGACGTAGTGGCCCATTTCGTGATGGGCGATTTGCAATGCACGGTCGCGTACTGCAGTCGGTAGCTTTGTTGTCATGTCCTTCGCCTCGCACCCTCGACTGCCTCAATCCTAGCCGATTTCCACACACGCTTTTCCGCCCAAGAAAAAGCCGCGCAATGGCGCGGCTTTTTCTTACCTGAACATCAGCCCTTAGTTAGGCAAAGCATAGGCAATCACATAGTCCCCACGATCCGTCGACTGCCGCGCGCCGCCCACCGTCAGCAGGATGTACTGCTTGCCGGTTTTCGGTGAAACGTAGGTCATCGGCCCGGACTGGCTGCCCACTGGCAAACGCGACTTCCAGATTTCGTTGCCGTTGCCGGTATCGAAGGCGCGCAGGTAGAAGTCCTGGGTGCCGGCGAAGAACAGCAGGCCCGACTGGGTGGCGAGCGATGCGCCGAGGGTCGGCATGCCGATCGGGATCGGCAAGTGCATGCGGATGCCCAGCGGGCCGGTGTCCTGCACGGTGCCGACCGGGACTTGCCACATCAGTTTGTGGGTCTTGAGGTCGATGGCCGACATGGTGCCGAACGGTGGTTTCTGGCACGGAATGCCGACCGCCGAGAGGAAGCGTTCGCGCATGGCGCCAAACGGTGTGCCTTCCTGTGGCACCACACCCATTTCGATACCGCTGGCCCCGGCGCCGATCTTGTCGCGCGGGATCATGTAGTTGGCCAAGCCCAGGCGCATGTCGTTGACGAACATGTAGTTGGTGTTCGGATCAACCGAGACGCTGCCCCAGTTCATGCCGCCCAACGAGCCCGGGAATTGCAGGGCGCGGTCCATGCCCGGCGGGGTGTAGACGCCTTCGTGGCGCATGCCTTTGAACTGGATGCGGCACATCAATTGGTCAAACGGCGTGGCGCCCCACATGTCGGACTCGGTCAGGGTCTTGTTGCCGATTGACGGCATGTCCACCGAGAACGGCTGGGTTGGCGAGTAGTGTTCGCCAGGCACATGGCCCTGCGGCACCGGGCGCTCTTCAACGCGGGCAATCGGCACGCCGGTTTCGCGATTGAGCAGGAAGATCTCGCCCTGTTTGGTGACTTGCGCCAGCGCTGGCTGGGTGCCGCCCTTGCCGTCCGGCACGTCGTACAGCAACGGTTGCGCCGGCAGGTCGAAGTCCCACAGATCGTTGTGGGTGGTCTGGAAGTGCCAACGAACCTGGCCGGTCTTCACGTCGATGGCGACGATGGACGAGTTCCACTTGTTGTCCATTGCGGTGCGCTGGCCGCCGAAGAAATCTGGCGTCGCGTTGCCGGTTGGTAGGTAGACCAGACCGGACTTGGCGTCGTAGGACATGGCCGACCACACGTTCGGCGTACCACGGGTGTACGTCTCTCCTGCTGGCGGACGTTTGGTGGTGTTCGGGTTGCCCGGATCCCACGCCCAGACCAGTTCACCGCTGCGTACGTCGTAGGCACGAACCACGCCCGGCGGTTCGCCAGTGGAGTAGTTATCGGCCACGCGGCCACCAACGATCACCACGTCACCCGCGACCAATGGAGTCGAGGTTTGCTGGTAGTAACCGGGCTTCACTTCGCCCATGTCGGTGGTCAGGTCAACGGTGCCCTTGTTGCCGAACTCCTCGCAGGGCTTGCCAGTGTCCGCATTGATGGCGATCAGGCGTGCATCGCCGGTCGGCAGAAACAGACGTTTCGTACAGGCACTTGGCTTACTGTCCGAAGACACCGGTGTTTCGGAATAGCCCAGGCCACGGCAGCGCTGCCAGTTCGGCGCGGTGCCCTGCGGGTCAAACTTCCAGCGCTGGGCGCCAGTGTCGACATCGAGGGCGAAGACTTTGCCGTAGGCGGTGCAGGTGTAGACCGTGTCACCGATTTGCAGCGGGGTGTTCTGGTCTTCAGCGCCAGCGCCGGTGCTTTGTGGAATGTCGCCGGTGCGGAAGGTCCACGCGACCTGCAACTTGTCGATATTGCCTTTGTTGATCTGGTCCAGCGCGGCAAAGCGATTGCCGGCGGTGGTGTTGCCCCAGTGCGCCCAGTCTTTCTGTTCAGTGCCCGGGGTGACCGGCGTCACCGCAGGCACAGTAGGGTTTTCGACGACGTGGGTCGGGACGAACATGTAGGCCATTGTCGCTACGACGCCAACACCGAGAATGCCAGCCAAACCGTAGGCGCCACGCCCGCCGGTCGCGCCCGAAGCGCGGACCAGGGTCGGATAGATCAACGCGACGACCAGACCGATCACGGCAAACGTCAGCACCCGTGAAACCAGCGGCCAATATTCGAGACCAGTGTCCCAAACGGCCCAGATGGCAGTGAGGATCAGCGCTACGCCATACAGCCAGGCACCCAGCGGCTTGCGACGAGCAATCATCAGCCCGGACGCCAGCATCGCCAGCCCCATCAGCAGGAAATACCAGCTGCCACCCAGCGCGATCAAATAGCCTCCGCCACCGACCAAACCGAGCCCGATCAGTGCAATCAGCACGCCCAGCCCTGCCAGCAACCACTTGCTGCCGGCGGCAGCCCCAGAATTATTCATGTCGAACACTTTCCCCATTTGTGACAAGGGGCGGAATAATGTACTACCTAGTTACTTATGGCAATTTGTCGCAGGTATAAATCTCCCGAACGGTACGAAGATTAGTTCGAATATCAGCCGCAAGCGTCCGGCCGAATGTGCCTGTAACATGCTGGACCATTGATCCGCGCCGATGGAGATGCCGCTTTGCCTGATACCCGCCCGCCCGTTCTCGACGAAATCGACCGACAGTTGATCGCAGCCTTGCAGATCAACGCCCGCGAGAGTGTGGCCATGCTCGCCCGGCAACTGGGCATCGCCCGCACCACCGTCACCTCGCGTCTGGCCCGGTTGGAAAAAGCCAAAGTGATTACCGGCTACGGCGTGCGGCTCGGGCAGCGCGTGGTGGATGGCGGGTTGCAGGCATATGTCGGGATTACCGTGCAGCCGCGTTCTGGCAAAGAGGTTTTGCGCCGGCTGAGCGCGATGGCGCAGGTGCAGCAGTTGTGTGCAGTGAGTGGCGAATTTGATTATGTGGCGTGGCTGCGCACCGATTCACCGGAGCAGCTGGACCAGTTGCTGGATCAGATTGGCAGTGTGGATGGGGTGGAGAAGACTACGACGTCGATCATTTTGAGTAGCAAGATTGATCGGGGGCATCCGGTTTGACATTCCAATTCAGGTTTCATGGGTGCCTGAGCTGACGCTATCGCGAGCAAGCTCGCTCCCACAGTGATCAGTATGCATACCACGATCGTCATATCGACCAACAAAACAGCAAAACGACGACACTTTGCGTCTTATTAACGTGTTCTGTGCTCTCTAGAATGGCTGGCATCTTTTCCTATACTCAGATGCGCATTCCGCGTCGGGTCGCCAGCAAGGTCAGCCATGAACAAGAACAATCGCCATCCTGCAGACGGTAAAAAACCAGTCACCATTTTCGGCCCGGACTTTCCTTTCGCCTTCGACGACTGGATCGAACACTCGGCCGGCCTGGGCAGCATTCCCGAGCACAATCACGGGACCGAAGTGGCGATTGTCGGTGCCGGTATCGCTGGGTTGGTGGCCGCTTACGAGCTGATGAAGCTTGGCCTCAAGCCTGTCGTCTACGAGGCTTCGAAAATGGGTGGCCGTCTGCGTTCCCAGGCGTTCAACGGTACCGATGGCATCGTTGCCGAGTTGGGTGGCATGCGTTTTCCGGTGTCATCCACCGCGTTCTATCACTATGTCGACAAGCTGGGTCTTGAGACAAAACCCTTCCCCAACCCGCTGACACCTGCCTCTGGCAGCACCGTCATCGACCTGGAAGGTAAAACCCATTACGCACAGAAACTGGCGGATCTTCCTGCACTGTTCCAGGAAGTGGCTGACGCCTGGGCCGATGCCCTGGAAGCCGGCTCGCAGTTCTCGGATATCCAGCAAGCCATTCGCGACCGTGATGTGCCACGTCTCAAAGAGCTGTGGAACACCCTGGTTCCACTGTGGGATGACCGCACCTTCTACGATTTCGTCGCCACGTCCAAGGCATTCGCCAAGCTGTCGTTCCATCACCGCGAAGTGTTTGGCCAGGTCGGTTTCGGTACCGGCGGCTGGGATTCGGACTTCCCCAACTCGATGCTGGAAATCTTCCGCGTTGTCATGACCAACTGCGACGATCACCAGCACTTGGTGGTCGGCGGTGTGGAACAAGTGCCACAGGGTATTTGGCGCCATGTACCGGAACGCTGCGTGCACTGGCCACAAGGTACCAGCCTCAAGTCGCTGCACCGGGGCGCGCCACGTTCCGGCGTGAAGAAAATCGCTCATGCACCCGATGGCCGTTTTGCGGTCACCGACAACAACGGCGACACCCGCGAATACGCGGCCGTGCTGACCACCTGCCAGAGCTGGCTGCTGACCACCCAAATCGAATGCGATGAAACCCTGTTCTCGCAAAAGATGTGGATGGCTTTGGACCGCACCCGCTACATGCAATCGTCGAAAACCTTCGTGATGGTCGACCGTCCGTTCTGGAAGGACAAGGATCCGGAAACCGGCCGCGACCTGATGAGCATGACCCTCACCGATCGCCTGACCCGTGGCACCTACCTGTTCGACAACGGCGACGACAAGCCGGGAGTGATTTGCCTGTCGTACTCGTGGATGAGCGACGCGCTGAAAATGCTCCCACACCCGGTGGAAAAACGCGTGAAGCTGGCGCTGGATGCGTTGAAAAAGATCTACCCGAAAGTCGACATCGCTGCGCGGATCATCGGCGATCCGATCACCGTTTCCTGGGAAGCCGACCCGCACTTCCTCGGCGCCTTCAAAGGTGCACTGCCGGGTCACTACCGCTACAACCAGCGCATGTACGCGCACTTCATGCAGGACGACATGCCAGCGGAACAACGCGGGATCTTCATCGCCGGCGACGACGTTTCGTGGACGCCGGCCTGGGTTGAAGGCGCGGTGCAGACTTCGCTCAACGCGGTGTGGGGCATCATGAAACACTTCGGCGGTGCAACTCACGCCGAGAATCCGGGTCCAGGAGATGTGTTCAACGAGATCGGACCGATCGCCCTGCCCGAGTAAGAGGAATCCGAAATGCGCGTAGCCCTTTACCAATGCCCACCGTTGCCGCTGGATGTCGCCGGCAACCTGCAACGCCTGCAACAACTGGCGCTGGAGGCCAAAGGCGCCGATTTGCTGGTGCTGCCGGAGATGTTCCTGACCGGCTATAACATCGGCGTCGATGCGGTCAGCGTGCTGGCGGAGGTGCATAACGGTGAGTCGGCGCAGCAGATTGCGCGCATTGCCAAGGCGACCGGGATCGCCATTTTGTATGGTTATCCCGAACGCACCGAGGACGGGCAAATCTACAACGCCGTGCAGTTGATCGACTCTAACGGCGAGCGCGTTTGCAACTACCGCAAGACGCACTTGTTCGGCGATCTGGATCACTCGATGTTCAGCGCAGGTTCTGACGAGTTTCCCATTGTTGAGCTAAACGGCTGGAAGCTCGGTTTCCTGATCTGCTACGACCTGGAGTTTCCGGAGAACGCCCGACGTCTTGCCTTGGCCGGTGCCGAGCTGATCCTGGTGCCGACCGCGAACATGATTCCGTTCGATTTCGTCGCCGATGTCACCGTGCGCTCCCGCGCCTTCGAAAACCAGTGCTATGTGGCCTATGCCAACTACTGCGGAAACGAAGGCGACATCCACTACTGCGGCCAAAGCAGCATCGCCGCGCCGGATGGCAGCCGAATCGCTCAGGCCGGCCTCGATGAAGCATTGATCGTCGGGGAGCTCGATCGTCAGTTGATGGTCGACTCTCGCGCCGCCAACCGCTACCTGCTTGACCGCCGCCCAGAGCTTTACGGCGTGCTGAACAAGCGCTGATCCACTAGCATTGGCACTTCACTGTTCTGGAAGTGCCCATGCCTGCGCTGAATCACCCTCGCCCCCACACTGAAACCCTGACCAATGGTCTGCGGGTGACGCTGCGTCATGCCCCGAATTTGAAGCATTGCGCGGCAGCGTTGCGGGTCGCCGCGGGCAGCCATGATGCGCCGCTGGCGTGGCCCGGCCTGGCGCACTTTCTTGAGCATTTGTTGTTTCTCGGTACAGAGCGTTTTCCCACAAGCCAAGGGTTGATGGCCTACGTCCAGAGCCATGGCGGCCAAGTAAACGCACGAACCAGCGAACGCACTACGGATTACTTTTTCGAATTGCCAACCCGGGCATTTGCCGGTGGGCTGGAGCGTCTGTCAGACATCCTCGCCCATCCGCGTATGAATCCGGACGATCAGCAGCGGGAACGGGAAGTGTTGCACGCGGAATTTGTCGCGTGGTCGCAAGATCCGGTGGCCCAACAGAAACAGGCGTTGTTCGATGGGCTTTGCGAGGCTCATCCGCTGCGAGGTTTCCATGCCGGCAATCGCGACAGCTTGCCGCTTGAGCAATCCGAATTTCAGCAGGCGTTGCAGAGTTTTCATCAGCAGTTCTATCAGGCCGGGCAGATGTCCTTGAGCTTGGCCGGTCCTCAGAGCCTTGATGAATTAAGAGCGATGGCCGAAGCCTTTGGCAGCGTCATCGCCGACGGAAAAAAAGTCCCACAACAATCCCCCGCACCGCTGATGACGACTTCAGACATAAGTTATCAACAGGCTGGCGAGCGGCGGCTGGATTTGCTGTTTGCCCTCGAAGCGTTGCCCGAATCCGCCGCCGAGGCACTGGCGTTTCTTTGCCATTGGCTGAATGCCGACAAACCCGGCGGCTTGCTTGCGGATTTACGCGAGCGCGGGCTGGCCAAAAAACTCAAGGCCAAGCCACTGTATCAATTCGCCGGACAAGCCTTGCTGCACATCGAATTCACATTGCCCGCCTACTCACCGGCAACCGGGATTCGCGAGCGGCTCACGGATTGGCTGAGTTTCTTCGCACGGCAAGAATGGAGTCGGTTGCGCGAAGAATACGCCGCCCTGGTCCAGCGCCAGCAACAAGTCAGCAGTGCCCTGGAATTGGCCCGTCTGGACAGTGAACAACGCGAAGTAGGGTTATCCGGGTTGGGCGTTGCAACCCTCAAGCTAGTCCTCGAAAAAATCGGCGCTGTGGATAACTTCAGCGGTGCATGGCAATTGCCCACGCCTAATCCGTTTCTGCATTCCGAAGCACCGGCGCCCAACGCCGGGTTGATTCGCGGCCAGACCAGCGCCCACCGTGGCTTGCGCACGTTTGCCCAGGATCGCTCACGCAGCCGTCGCGAACGATCACCGATGCAATTCACTCAGGCATTGCCGGACAACGGCGCCGAAGGAGCAATTTATCTGCGCTGGCGCCTGGACTCGACGCCCGGGAGCAAACTTCAATCACGGCTGGAAAGTAACCTGCAACCGTTGCGCGAAGATGCGCGCCAAGCCGGTGTGGATGTTTCCTTCAGCGCATCGGGCAACGAATGGCTGCTCAAACTGAACGGGCTACAGGAGCCCATGCCCGCTGTCCTGGAGCATGCGCTGAAACAACTGACAGAGCCTGACGCTGCTGTCCCACAATCGGAATCGGCAAGCGTCGCGTTGATACCGATTCGACAATTGCTCAAGGCATTGCCCGACCACTGCCTTGAGCACACGCCGAACACGGATGACTTGCAGCAACTCTGGTCGAGTGCACGCTGGGATGGTCTGGCGATTGGCCTGTCCGCCCAGACTCAAGCGGCCATGGGTCTGGCCCTTAGCCGCATACCCGGGACGCCGGACAATCAGCTGACCCCGCCGCCGACAATCCAGTCGCAACGTCTGTGGACCGCCGTCGATACCGGTTCCAGCGAACACGCGCTGCTGCTGTTCTGTCCGACACCCACTGAAGAATTGTCCGACGAAGCGGCGTGGCGTTTGCTGGCACACGTCTGTCAGACGCCGTTCTATCAGCGCCTACGGGTGGAGTTGCAACTCGGTTATGCGGTGTTCAGCGCCTTGCGCCAGATTCACGGGCAAACCGGGCTGCTGTTTGGCGTGCAATCACCGAACGTGGCAGCGGCGGATCTGCTGCATCACATTGAGCAGTTCCTCAGCAGGTTGCCGGAGTTGATCGAGGCCATTGACGACACCACGTTCATCGCCCAACGCCAGACGTTGGCCGAGCAGTTTTCCAGCGCAGCATTGCCCACCCTTCAGGCAGCAGAGTTACTTTGGCAGGGCAAGCTGAGCGCCCGTTCGTCGGATTATCTGACTGAGTTGCCCGAAGCCATTCAGCGGATCGACCGCGCGCAATTGCTCGTCGCCGCACAGCGATTGAATCAGGCTGAGGGCGGCTGGCGCTGCCTGGCCAACAGCCCTGCACCTGGTTCGCCTTGGCAAGCGTCAAAATGATCATTACCGGGGCTGCAATGAGCTTTCTCAAACTTTCACGGGCAATCCCTTTGAAATTTTGAGTAACATAGCAACCTAACTATCTGGAACATCTCTGACTTGAGGTGGACTATACCTATAGATAGCGCTGTCCTACCCCACCTGAAGGAGTTCAATTTATGGCCTGGACCAAACCTGCCTACACCGACCTGCGTATCGGCTTCGAAGTCACCATGTACTTCGCCAGCCGCTGATCTGCCCTGGCAGATACGCAGCACAACGCCTCGGATATCCGAGGCGTTTTATTTTCAGCGTTGAAATGATGGAGCATCCATGTTCGTCCAGATTCTAGGTTCCGCCGCCGGCGGCGGTTTCCCGCAGTGGAATTGCAACTGCGTGAACTGCGCAGGTTTTCGCGATGGCAGCCTGCGCGCCAAAGCGCGGACCCAGTCGTCCATTGCGATTTCCGATGACGGCGTGAACTGGGTGCTGTGCAACACTTCCCCGGACATCCGCGCCCAGCTCCAGAGCTTCGCCCCGATGCAGCCGGGCCGCGCCCTGCGTGATACCGGGATCGGCGCGATCATCCTGATGGACAGCCAGATCGACCACACCACCGGCCTGCTCATGCTGCGCGAAGGTTGCCCGCATCAGGTGTGGTGCACCGACATGGTCCACGAAGACCTGAGTAGCGGTTTCCCGCTGTTCAACATGCTCAAGCACTGGAATGGCGGGCTGGCCTGGAACCGCATCGAGCTCGATCAAAGTTTCAGCGTTCCCGCCTGCCCGAACCTGCGCTTCACCCCGCTGCCCCTGCGCAGCGCTGCCCCGCCCTACTCGCCGCACCGTTTCGACCCGCATCCGGGGGACAACATCGGCTTGATCGTTGAAGACCTGAACACCGGCGGCAAGTTGTTCTACGCACCGGGCCTGGGCAAGGTCGATGCGCCGTTGCTGGAGATCATGGCTGGCAGCGATTGCCTGCTGGTCGACGGCACACTGTGGGATGACGATGAAATGCAGCGCCGTGGCGTCGGCACCCGTACCGGTCGCGAGATGGGTCATCTGGCGCAGAATGGTCCCGGCGGCATGCTCGAAGTGCTTGAGCAACTGCCCAAGCAGCGCAAGGTGCTTATCCACATCAACAACACCAATCCGATTCTTGATGAGGATTCGCCGCAGCGCGCGGAGTTGGATCGGCGTGAGGTTGAGGTGGCGTATGACGGCATGAGTATTGTGTTGTAGCTGACGCCCCCATCGCTGGCAAGCCAGCTCCCACAAGGAACTGCGTTGATCGCAAAATTTGTGAACACCAGATAAACCTGTGGGAGCTGGCTTGCCAGCGATGACGTCAGACCAGAGACCAAAGAATCCACCGGTCCTACCCGGAGAAAAGAAATGACTGACACCCCAATGTCCCCAGCCGAATTCGAAGCCGCGCTGCGGGCCAAAGGCGCCTACTACCACATCCATCACCCCTACCACGTGGTGATGTACGAAGGCCGGGCCACCCGCGAACAGATCCAGGGCTGGGTCGCCAATCGTTTCTACTATCAGGTGAACATTCCCCTGAAGGACGCGGCGATCCTCGCTAACTGCCCGGACCGCGAGATCCGCCGCGAGTGGATTCAGCGCCTGCTCGACCACGACGGCGCACCCGGCGAAGACGGTGGAATCGAAGCCTGGCTGCGTCTCGGCCAAGCCGTCGGCCTCGATCCGGATCAACTGCGCTCCCAGGAATTGGTGTTGCCCGGCGTGCGCTTCGCCGTGGACGCCTACGTCAACTTCGCCCGCCGCGCCAGTTGGCAGGAAGCCGCCAGCAGCTCGTTGACCGAACTGTTCGCGCCACAGATCCACCAATCGCGCCTCGACAGCTGGCCACAGCATTACCCATGGATCGATCCCGCCGGCTACGAGTATTTCCGCACCCGTCTGGGTCAGGCGCGGCGCGATGTCGAGCACGGTCTGGCGATCACGCTTGAGCACTACAAAACCCGGGAAGGCCAGGAACGCATGCTGGAAATTCTCCAGTTCAAACTGGACATCCTTTGGAGCATGCTCGATGCGATGAGCATGGCCTACGAACTGAAACGTCCGCCGTATCACAGTGTCACTAATGAGCGGGTCTGGCACAAAGGAATCACCTTATGAGTTTCGATCGCAGCAAGACCCCGACCTGGCGTCCTGGCTATCGCTTCCAATACGAACCGGCGCAAAAAGGCCATGTGCTGCTGTACCCCGAAGGCATGATTAAACTCAATGAGAGCGCCGCGTTGATCGGCGGTTTGATTGATGGTGAGCGTGATGTCGCGGCGATCATCGCCGAGCTCGATCGACAGTTCCCCGGCGTGCCCGAGCTCGCGGACGACATCGAGCAATTCATGGAGGTTGCCCGTGCGCAGCACTGGATCGAACTTGCCTGAGTCATCAGTGCAAGTACCGCCCAAACCGGAAATCGGCCTGCCGCTGTGGCTGCTGGCCGAGTTGACCTATCGCTGCCCGCTGCAATGCCCGTACTGCTCCAATCCGCTGGATTTTGCCGAGCAAGGCAAAGAGCTGAGTACCGAACAATGGATCAAGGTTTTTCGCGAAGCGCGGGAGATGGGTGCCGCGCAACTGGGCTTTTCCGGTGGCGAGCCGCTGGTGCGCCAGGACCTCGCCGAACTGATTGCCGAGGCCCGCAAGCTGGGGTTCTACACCAACCTGATTACTTCCGGCATCGGCCTGAACGAGCAGAAAATCGCCGATTTCAAGAAGGCCGGCCTCGATCATATCCAGATCAGTTTCCAGGCCAGTGACGAGCAGGTGAACAACCTGCTGGCCGGTTCGAAAAAGGCTTTCGCACAGAAACTGGAAATGGCCCGCGCGGTGAAAGCCCACGGCTATCCGATGGTGCTGAACTTCGTTACCCATCGGCACAACATCGACAAGATCGACCGCATCATTGAGCTGTGCATCGCCCTTGAGGCGGACTTCGTCGAACTTGCCACTTGCCAGTTTTACGGCTGGGCGCAGCTCAATCGCGTCGGGCTGCTACCGACCAAAGAGCAACTGGTGCGCGCCGAACGCATCACCAACGAATACCGCGCCAAGCTCGAAGCCGAAGGACATCCGTGCAAACTGATTTTCGTCACGCCGGACTACTACGAAGAACGGCCGAAAGCCTGCATGAATGGCTGGGGCAGTATTTTTCTGACCGTCACACCGGACGGGACTGCCCTACCCTGTCACGGAGCCCGACAGATGCCGGTAAAATTTCCCAACGTGCGCGACCACAGCATGCAGCACATCTGGTACGACTCGTTCGGCTTCAACCGTTTCCGTGGCTACGACTGGATGCCCGAGCCGTGCCGCTCCTGCGACGAGAAGGAAAAAGACTTCGGTGGCTGTCGCTGCCAAGCGTTCATGCTCACCGGTGACGCGAGCAACGCCGACCCTGTGTGCAGCAAATCAGAACATCATGGCGTGATCCTCAAGGCTCGCGAAGAGGCTGAGCACGCGACCCAGACCATCGAACAACTGGCCTTTCGCAATGAACGAAATTCACGCCTCATCGCCAAAAGCTGAGCCTTTCAGCGCCGCCAAAGCCGTCGCAGCCGGCATCGACTTTGCCGAATTGCAGGCCGGCCAACACGGCCTGTTCTGGAACGAATACCGACCGGAGGATGCCGCGTGCCGGATCTGGCATTGGCGCGACGGCGAAGCGAAATGTCTGACGCCGCCGGGGTTCAGTGTGCGCAGCCGCGTGTACGAATATGGCGGTGGTGCGTTTTGCCTGACGGATGACGGGGTGGTTTTCGTCAACGAGGCGGACCAGCAGCTGTATCGTCAATCGCTACAGGGCGAGACACCGCAAGTGCTGATCTCTGGTGACTGTCGCTACGGTGATCTGCAGTTCGCCAATGGCCAGGTGCTGGCGGTTGAGGAAAACCGCAACGAACACCGTCTGGTGGCGATTGATCTAGCGGATGGCGCGCGGCATTTACTGGCCGAAGGTGCCGACTTTTACGCTGCACCGACACTCAGTCCCGACGCTAGTCGACTGGCCTGGATCGAGTGGAGTCGCCCCGATCAGCCATGGACCACGACCCGTTTGATGGTTGCCGAGCGCCAGAGCGACGGTGCCTTTGGTCCCACCCGTTGCGTGGCCGGCGATCAGGCTCAAGAGTCGTTGCAACAACCACGATTTGATAGCAGCGGCCGTTTGTTTTGCCTGACTGATCGTGGCGGCTACTGGCAGCCGTGGGGGGAGTTGGAAAACGGCCTCATCCTTTTGCCGAGTGCTGCCGCCGATCATGGTCCCGCGCCCTGGCAACTCGGCGGCTGCACCTGGTTACCGTTGAGCGAAGGCACTTATCTGGCCAGTTGGACCGAAGGCGGTTTTGGTCGATTGGGCTTTTGTGGTGATCGCAGTGAAGACATTACCGGCGACTACAGCCGCTTCCGGCATTTGGCCGTGGATGAGCATTTTATTTACTGCATCGCCGCGTCGCCGGTCAGTTCGACTGCGGTAATCGCTATCGATCGCCAGACCCGCCAAGTAAAAGTGCTGGCCGGCGGTGTTGTCCCATTGCCCGCCGAACAGATCAGCCGCCCGCAAACCCTGCGCTACCCAAGCGGTTCGGGTGAGGCCCACGGTTTCTTCTATCCCGCGATGACCGGCGAAGCGAAACCACCGCTGGTGGTGTTCATCCACGGCGGCCCGACGTCGGCGTGCTATCCGATGCTCGACCCGCGCATCCAGTATTGGGCGCAGCGCGGATTCGCTGTGGCCGACCTCAACTACCGAGGCAGCAGCGGCTATGGCCGTGCCTACCGGCAAGCGTTGCATTTGAGTTGGGGTGATGTCGATGTCGAAGATGCATGCGCGGTGGTCAGCCATCTCGCCGAACGCGGATTGATCGACGGCGACAAAGCATTCATTCGCGGCGGCAGTGCCGGTGGTTACACTACGCTGTGTGCGCTGGCTTTCCACAATGTATTCCGAGGCGGAGCGAGCCTGTATGGCGTCAGCGATCCGGTCGCATTGGGCCGGGCAACCCACAAGTTCGAGGGCGATTATCTGGATTGGCTGATCGGCGACCCGGCAAAGGACGCCGAACGCTATGCCGCGCGAACACCATTGCTGCATGCGGGAAATATCCGCGTGCCGATGATCTTCTTTCAAGGGGGACTGGACGCCGTCGTCGTACCGAAGCAGACCCGCGACATGGTCGACGCCCTGAAGAGCAACGGCATCCTGGTGGAAGCGCATTACTACGCCGACGAACGCCACGGTTTCCGCAAGGCCGGCAATCAGGCCCATGCGCTGGAGCAGGAGTGGTTGTTTTATCGGCGGGTGATGGACCTGGCGCCGTAAAATTCAACGCTTGGCGATGATGTACACCGCGTGCACGATGCCGGGAATGTAACCGCACAACGTCAGCAGAATATTCAGCCAGAATGCCCCGCCGAATCCTACTTGCAGAAACACGCCCAGCGGCGGCAACAAGATGGCGATGATGATGCGAATGAAGTCCATGGGCAGCTCCTGATTGAAGTGGGCTCATGCGAGCCCTACAGCTTAATCGACCTTTGCCGTTGGTCAGGGTTCAGCCGCGATTCTTCAGGCGAGGATTTCCAGACCGTGTTTCTGCACGATGCTCAGCAACTTCAGCGCCATGCCGCTTGGGTGCTTATCACCTGCCTCCCATTTCTTGACCGTCGAGGCGCTAGTGTTCAGGTAACGCGCAAACACCGGCTGGCTGACATTGTTGCGTTCGCGCAATGCCTTGATCTCTTCTGCCGCGATTGCGTCAGGGACTGTCGCGAGACACGACTCATCGAACTCACGCATGGTCGCTTTGCTGATGGCTCCGATGGTATACAAAGCACTGGCTGATTCGTGGATCGATTCGAACGCCTCACTCTTGAATTTCTTACTCATAAGTTATCTCCATAAACTCCTTCGTATCCAGCAGGTACTGGACCTGCAACGCTGTCAGTCCCTCGTAGGTTTTTGCCATTTTTCGAAACCCGATTAGCTCAGCCTGACTGATATTGCTCTGATCTTTCTTCGCGTACAGGAACTGATAAATCCAGTGACAGCCTCCTTTGGCCAAAACAATCGATCGATGACGGTTGGCATTCAGACGCTTCTTCCAAACCCCGCCACCGAGATTGTCAGCTTGGCCATTGAGCATCTCAGTGAATGCCTCCCGAAGTTCGTCATCTCCGATCCATGCTTTCGCGGCCTGCATTGCAAATCGTTTTGTCTTGAACAGCCTTGGCGACATTGGCATCCCTTCCCGAAAACATACCACCGAGTGGTATAGAACTCAAAGCCAACGCGACAATGACACGCTGGCATCGACACTCCCTGCCGACGCCCTCTAAAAAGCCATTGATGCGATCAACGCTCAAGCCGAATTTGCCCCTGGCAAAACCCCGCCACAAAAAAACGCCCCACGTCAAAAGAATCAGGCGTGGGGCGTGCGTTTTACCGCGAGACGGTTCGGGGATTTGTGCAGGGCTGCCTCTCCTCGATGGAATGCAACGTGCGCGCGAAGCGCTGGGCAACTTCAAGGGCCAAGCACCGCGAACGTTGGCCATCGGCGTCTTGCAGACTGTGCATACCAGCCTGGTGCCGCAGATGCTGGAGCGGGTGCGCAAGGCCCAGCCGCATCTTGTAGTGCAGATCTATGAATTGACGGGGCTGGAGATCGAACGACGCTTGCTCAATGGCTCGCTGGATATCGGCATCGGCTACTTGCCGCCCCGGCAGCCGGGTCTGCATGGCGTGATGTTGTACGAAGATGAACTGACCCTTGTCATCCCGGCGGAGCATCCCTTGCGGGAATTCAAGAAGGTCTCCATGCGCCAGGCCGCTGAGTTGCCGATGCTGCTGTTGGGTGAGGAGTTTCAGATCCGGCAGATCTGGCAGACGCAACTGGCCAGTCTGGGGCGACGCCCTCAAGTGCAAGCCGAATTGAACAACATGGCCGGGATTCTCGACAGCCTGCCTCACACACGACTGGCGACCGTGCTACCCGGGCGATCGCAAAAGACTCACGGCAACGAGGAGCTGCTGTGGAAACCACTCAGCGAACCGCGAGTGCCATTGAAAGTCGGATTGGTGTGTCGCGATGTGCAACGACAACAGGCCTCGATGGCGTTGTTACGGACGTTGCTGGAGGAAGTGATAAATCGGCCGGATGAACGCTTGAACAGCCCGCCGGCACTGGATGGACTGAGTTGAATACTTTTTCGCAGGCATAAGAAAACCCCGCCGAAGCGGGGCTTTGCAGACTGTTTCCCTGACATCCATTTCACTCCGCCGTCCTGGCAGAATCCTACGTGTCCGTGTTGTTGCTTTTGCGCTTCCTGCGCTACGTCCATGTGAAGTAGATTAGCCGTGGATCCAATCTGCATCTATGGGAGATAAGCAGCACGTCATGTAAGAGAATGCTTACATGACGTTACATTGTCAGAACTGGGCCGCTTCCAGCAGGAAAAGCGATTCGCTCCCGGCCTTCACCGACGCGCTCAACGAGTGAATCCGCGGCAACAGGCGTGCGAAATAGAACCGCGCCGTGCCCAGTTTGCTCGCGTAGAAATCGTCCTGCGCTTCCTTGCCGAAAGCAGCCTTGGCCATCAGTGCCCACATGTAGGCGTAAGCGACGTAGCCAAACGCTTGCAGATACTCGACCGATGCCGCGCCGATTTCATTCGGGTTGGATTTGGCCCGATCGAGCAACCACGCGGTCAGTTCGTCGAGTGTCGTCACCGCATCGTTCAACGGTTTGGTGAACTCAGCCAGATCGTCGCTGGCAGTGGCCGTGAAGTGACGAATCTCGTCAGCGAACAGGTTGTAGAACGCCCCGCCGCTACCAACGATCTTGCGCCCGACCAGGTCCAGTGCCTGAATGCCGTTGGTGCCTTCGTAGATTTGGGTGATGCGCACGTCACGCACCAGTTGTTCCTGGCCCCACTCACGGATGTAGCCGTGACCGCCGAAAATCTGCTGGCCATGAACCGTGGTTTCCAGACCGAGGTCGGTCAGGAACGCTTTGGCAACCGGGGTCAACAACGCCACCAGGTCTTCCGCGCGCTTGCGGGTCGTGGCGTCTTCGCTGAACTTGGCGGTGTCCAGTTGCATCGCCACGTAGGTGGAGAACGCACGGCCGCCTTCGTTCGAGGCTTTCATGGTCAGCAGCATGCGACGCACGTCCGGGTGGACGATGATCGGGTCAGCCACTTTGTCTTTGTTCTGCGCGCCGGTCGGCGAACGGCTTTGCAGACGGTCGCGGGCGTACTCGACGGCGTTCTGGTAAGAGCGCTCGCCAGTGGCCAGGCCCTGGATGCCCACACCCAGACGCTCGTAGTTCATCATCGTGAACATCGCCGCCAGGCCTTTGTTCGGCTCGCCGACCAGATAACCCACGGCTTCGTCGAAGTTCATCACGCAGGTCGCGGACGCCTGGATGCCCATCTTGTGTTCGATCGAACCGCAGTTCGCCGGGTTGCGCGCGCCCAGGCTGCCATCGGCATTGACCATGAACTTCGGCACCAGGAAAAGCGAAATGCCTTTCGGACCTGCCGGTGCGTCCGGCAGCTTGGCCAGCACCAGGTGAATGATGTTTTCGGTCAGATCGTGTTCACCACCGGTGATGAAGATCTTGGTGCCGCTGACCTTGTAGGAACCGTCGGCCTGAGGCTCGGCCTTGGTGCGAATGATCCCCAGGTCGGTACCCGCGTGCGGTTCGGTCAGGCACATGGAACCGGCCCAGACACCGGCGTACATGTTCGGCAGGTACGCGGCTTTCAGCTCTTCGCTGGCGTGGGCGTTGATCGAGAGGCAAGCACCGGCCGTCAGCATCGGGTACAGACCGAACGACAGGCTGGCGGAGTTGACCATTTCTTCGACCTGAGCCGAAACAGCCTTGGGCATGCCCATGCCGCCGTACGCCGGATCACCACCGACGCCGACCCAACCGCCTTCAGCATAAGTCTGATAAGCCTGTGGGAAACCTGCCGGCGTGGTGACGGCACCGTCCGCCCAGTGGCAACCTTCCTCGTCAGCCGCACGGCTCAGGGGCGCGATGCTTTTGCTGGTGACTTTGCCCGCTTCTTCGAGAATGGCTTCGACCGTTTCAGCGTCGACAGAATCAGCCAGTGCCGGCAACTCGGCCCAGAGTTTGGCGACCTCGAAAACTTCATTGAGGACGAAGCGCATATCGCGCAGGGGCGCTTTGTAGTCAGCCATGGCAAACCTCGCAAGATCTATACAGGTGGTTCGTAAGAATGTGGTTTTCGTTGCGTCGGAGTGTACCCCAACAACTTTTGCGACACATAGGGTCAGCTCATGACCTATTTGTTATTTTTAGTCACCAGCAAAAAAGCCCGCGCAAGGCGAGCTTCTTTGTAACGGAAGTAAATGACTAAAGCGCAAACAACTCCGCTGGCAGTTGCATCAGGCAATCGCTACCCGCTTCGATAGCGGCACGATGCGCGGCAGTGCGTGGCAACAGGCGCTTGAAGTAGAACTCGCTAGTCGCCAGTTTTCCCCGGCAGAAATCGGCGTCGCCGCTCCCGGCATCAAGCTGTGCCTGCGCCACCAACGCCATGCGCAACCACAAATAGCCGAGGATGATGTAGCCGCTGTACATCAGGTAATCCACCGACGCAGCGCCGACTTCATCCGGATTTTTCATCGCGGCCATACCGACCTGAGTAGTCAACTCCCCCCACTGCCGGTTCAATTCGTTGAGCTGCGCCACGTAAACGGCCAGTTGCGGATGTGCGGCGTTCGCCGCACAGAACTTGTGAACGATTTTGGTGAAGCCGCGCAGCAGTTTGCCCTGGCTGCCGAGAACTTTACGCCCGAGCAGGTCGAGCGCCTGAATGCCGTTGGTGCCTTCGTAGATCGGCGCGATGCGGCAATCACGAACCAGTTGTTCCATACCCCATTCACGAATGAAACCGTGGCCGCCGAATACCTGCATTCCGTGGTTGGTCACCTCCAGGCCGGTATCGGTCATGAAGGCTTTGCAGATCGGCGTGAGGAACGCCAACAGGTCTTCAGCGTCCTGGCGCGCCGTTTCATCCGCACTCAGATGCGCGACATCCAGCAACTGCGCAGTGAAATAAGTCAGGGCACGGTTGCCCTCGTTGAAGGCCTTCATGGTCAGCAACATCCGCCGTACATCGGGGTGCACGATGATGGGGTCAGCCGCTTTCTCCGGCGCTTTCGGGCCGGTCAGGGAACGCATCTGCAAGCGGTCGTTGGCGTATTTGATCGCGCCCTGGAAACTCGCTTCGCCCAGACACAAACCCTGCATGCCGGTGCCCAGCCGCGCGTGGTTCATCATGGTGAACATGCAGTTCAGGCCCTTGTTCGGCTCGCCGATCAAGAAGCCTTTGGCGCCGTCGAAGTTCAGTACGCAGGTGGCGGATGCCTTGATGCCCATTTTGTGTTCGATGGAGCCGCAGGACACGCCGTTGCGTTCACCGGCTTCACCCGATGCGTCGGGCAGGAACTTGGGCACGATAAACAGCGAAATACCTTTGGTCCCGGCCGGTGCGTCCGGCAGTTTCGCCAGTACCAGATGAATGATGTTGTCGCTCATGTCGTGCTCACCGGCAGAGATGAAAATCTTGCTGCCGGAAATCGCATAGCTGCCGTCTGCGGCAGGTACGGCACGCGTCTTGATGATGCCCAGATCGGTGCCGCAATGGGCTTCGGTCAGGCACATGGTGCCGGTCCATTGACCAGCGGTGAGTTTGTTCAGGTAAGTCTGTTTCTGCTCTGCGGTGCCGTGGGCGTGGATCGCCGACATGGCGCCGTGGGTCAGGCCCGGGTACATGCCCCATGAGGTGTTGCTGGAGCCGACCATTTCGCTGATGACCAGCCCCAAAGAGTGGGGCAAGCCCTGGCCGCCGTAAGCCGGATCCGCCGCCAGACCATGCCAGCCGCCCTCCACGTATTGTGCGAAAGCCTGCTTGAAGCCTGTAGGCGTAGTGACCACGCCATTGTCAAAATGGCAGCCCTCTTCGTCGCCGCTGCGGTTGAGGGGCGAGAGTACGTTTTCACAGAACTTCGCGCCCTCTTCGAGGATCGCGCTGACCATGTCCGGACTGGCGTCGTTAGCACCCAGCGCGGCGTAGTTGCCGTGAAAGTCGAAGACATGGTCGATCAGAAAGCGCATGTCGCGCAGGGGAGCTTTGTACTCGGGCATGGTCATTTCTCCGTCAGCAGATTTCTTCAACCTACTGCCGCCGACCACGCCTCACAATCACAGTCCAGACGCTGAATGCGCCATCATCACTCAACCGTAGCGGCGTCCATGCGCACCGCGCCACGGCGGTTCTGACCGAACGCCATCACGCAGTTACGCCCGGCGCCCTTGGCGCTGTAGAGCGCCTGGTCAGCGGACTTGAGTACTTCTTCCGGGGTGCGCTGTTCAAGGCGTTCGGCGACGCCGATGCTGACAGTGACCGACACGCTTGAAGCCGCGGAGCCCGAACGACGCTGACGGCCCTGACTGTCATCCTGGGGACGGCTGTCCTGATTGCGCAGATGAATGTTGTAGGTAGCGATGGATTCGCGGATCACTTCCAGATGCGGCATACACTCTTCGAGGGTCTTGCCTGCGAACACCAGGGCAAATTCCTCACCGCCGTAGCGATACGCCTTACCGCCGCCGCCGATTTTTCCCAGTTTGCTGGCAACCAGTCGCAGCACCTGATCGCCGACATCATGGCCGTGGGTGTCGTTGAATTTCTTGAAGTGGTCGACGTCGCTCATGGCCAGCACGTAATTACGTCCCAGCCGTTGCATGCGTTCGTTGAGCGCGCGGCGCCCCGGCAACCCGGTCAGTTCGTCGCGGAAGGCCATTTGATAGGCTTCGTGCGCGACAGCCGCAGCAATCATCAGCATCACCTGGCTGCACATGATGTTCAGGGTGAATGGCAGGATGAAAGTTTTCGGCAGCATCCAGAACAGCCCGAGCAAACCCACCAGTTGCGCGGCATGCAGCGGTCGCGGATTGCGCCAATATTGCCAGGCCAGCAGCAGGAACGCGGCGATGAACACCGGGTACGCAAGCTGGATCAGGCTCATCCAGGCACCGTGCAAGGCCGGCCATCGGATCTCCGACAGCCACATCAGCAACGCCTGCGGGTAACTTTGCTCCAGCCCCAACGCCACGCTGCCCACCGCCAGCAACACGGCGAAACGCGCCACCATGTCCTGGAACAGGTGCGTGCGCTCCTGCCACGCGGCGAACACGCCAAACAACAACGGCAGCAGCAGGCAACACAAATGGAAGACCACCGCGGCGTCCTCGCGCACCTTGCCGTTGTCGCGGTAGTAGTCGGTCTGTGTGTCGAGCAGAAAGTAGGCGATGTACACGGTGACCATCAGAAACAGTTCACGCTGACGTCGGTAAACCGCGCAGTAGGCACCGCCGAGCAACAGCACCAAGGTCGGCAGTACGTTGAACAGCGAGGTGAAGAAAACGTTCAGGTCTTTGACATACGCGGCCGCAAGGCCCGCCAGTAAAAGAAGTAATGACGGTAGGAAATGGCTGAAACGTACAGCGGAAGAACGCGGCAAGGGTAAAGCTCCGACCCGTCATATCAATAGATGGCATTGTGCCCACCACTGTAACGGCAGAATCCCCGACTTGCTGAGTGTTTTACTGAGGTATTTTTAAAAAAACGTCACTGGCAGCCATCGAAACCGCCAGTGACGCAAGGGGAATCAAATCAAATGTCGTTGTTGAACGGCTGCAACGCCCCTTCCTCAGGTCTGCGACCTTCGGCACCAATCGGCTTTAGCTGAATGTTCGCGTCCAGTGCCTGGCGCGTGGTGATCTTCGGGCTGACCGGTTTTTGCGTGACGGCGTTTTCATCGCCCACGTGGCCTTGCGGAAGCACCAGCGACGGATGATCGAATGGCGCCCGTTCCCACGCGACTCTCGGGTCGGTCAAGCCGACTTCCATGAACTTGACCACCGCATCAATCTCATCGGGAGTCAGATTCAGGTTGGTCATGTCCGGATCAAGGTTCGAACCGTTGTGCTGATTGACCGACGGATGCTCGAAACCGCTGGTGTTGCTCGCATCCTCACCGCGCCGGTCACCGCCGCGGTTGTAAAACTCCATGACCTGCTTGAGCGTTGAACGGCTGCCATTGTGGAAATACGGCCCGGTCAGCGCGATGTTGCGCAGTGTCGGCGTCTTGAAGGCGCCATCGACCGCATCACGGAAACCGACATTCGGCAGCTGCGTTGCATCGCACGGAATCGCTGCACTCAATGGTGCTTCGAAGGTGCACACGTCGACATCCAGCGAATCAGGAATCTTCCCGCCTTGCAGCACGGTGTTGTACTGACGGGTGAAGGACAACGGATTGCCCCAGGCATCCGCGCCACCGAGCGCCAGGTCTTCCGAGGTCGGACGCACGCCGGTGTTGTAGAAACCGTTGTCGTAGAGCGTGGTCAGGTTGTCCGCCATGACCATGCGTTCGATGCGCTCGCGGGGATGGAACTGCAAGCGACTGGCGGCGTTGGTCAGCTCCGCGCCCCCGTGGCAGTTGACGCACTTGCCCTTGCCCAGGAACAGGTTCATGCCCTGCACTTGCTGTTCGTTCATGGCTGTGTGATCGCCCTGCAAATAGGCGTCCAGTGGCGCTTGATCGGAGACCAGCGTGGCTTCATACATCTGGATCGCCAGGCCAAAGAACAGCGGGAAGTTAGCCTCCATCTGGGTGTACGGAGCGCCGCCCACCGACACCTGCTGCGTGGCGTTCCACAACCGTGGCTGGAAAGCGTTCTTGATCAGTTCGCGGTAGGTGGGCCTGCGCGCACCGGACACCGGCGCCAGCACCGAGTCAGTGGAGGCAATCCGTTGCTGCTTGAGCATCAGCGTGTCGAGCATGCGCCGACCGATGTCGGCAAACGTACGCCCGCCGCAGGACATTTCCACTGCGCTGCCGGGAGGCCCGACGGCTTGCGAAGCCGCCGAAGCATCGTTGAGCGCCAGCCGCACCTTGAGGGCCACGCCGCTGTTGTCCTTCGTTACATAGATCCCGGCATCGGGGTCACGGTTGCCGAAGGGCGAGAAGCCGTTGAACACGTTGTTCGCCCGGCCATCCCAGAAATTGCGCACGTTGAACGCGGCGTTGATCACCGACGGCGCGTTGCGCCCGGTGCTGCGGCGCACATTGATGCCACCGACCTGAAAGATTCCGTCCGGTTGCTGCGTGCATTTGTCGAAGCGCGGCTGGTTGGGTTTGACGAAGTTGGCGTCGAACACGCCTTGGGAACCGATCACGTCGTCGGTGGAATAGACGATCGCCGAATTTCGATCCAGCGGATTGGCTAGCACATGGGTGGGGAAGTCGGCTTTCTTAAGCAGGTAGTTCGGCCCGCCCTTGCCCCCGGATTTGGTCGTATAGGACGGTAGGTCGCCGGGAATGTCTGAGGCCATGAACGGCTTGTTGAAAATCGATGCGACGTTGGCGTTGGTGTGGGCCTGGCCCGGGTTGATCTGGTTGGTGGTCCGGTGATCGACGCCGGCGTGGTAGTGGCAGGATGCGCAAGCAGTGTTGCTGTCGCTGCCGACCTCCATGTCCCAGAACAGGGCCTTGCCCAGCAGGACCGCTGCCGAGCGATTGAGCACGTAATCGGTCATCAGGTCGACCTTGCGCCCGCCTTCGGTACCGGAAGGGTCCGGCGGCATCATGCCGCGTAATGATTGCAGGCTCGGCACTTCGGGGACGGGCGGTTCGACTTCTTCAGGCGTAGCCGCCATTGCACCGACGGCAGAGAAAATGATGGATAACCAGACGGTCAAACGAACAAGTCGGCAGATGTTCATGTGCTTCACCCTGACTGTTGTTGTTATGAGTTCGCCGGGCGAGAGCGTCATTGAACAAGACAGGATTTCTCGTTAGCGCCGGTTAATCAGCGCGGTGCAATTAATTTGCCATCCACCTAGAAACATTTTGCATCAATAAATTCGGGAGTCAGGTGGAGCATGAACACCCGTTTTTGCTGGGGAATTGCCCCCGTAGTTGGGGTTAAACGCAAAAAAAAACCGCCGCTCCCGAAGGAACGGCGGTTTTGTGAAGAACTGCGTTAGGGCTTAGTAGCCGAGAGCGAAGTCTTCTTCTTTCATGTCCATCAGGTTGTTGGCGCCCGACAGCATGGTTGCAACGTGAGTGCGGGTACGCGGCAGGATGCGCTGGAAGTAGAAACGCGCAGTCTGCAGCTTGGCGGTGTAGAACGCCTCTTCCGAAGTACCGGCAGCCAGTTTCTCGGCAGCCAGGCGCGCCATGTCAGCCCAGAAGTAGGCCAGGCAGGCGTAACCGGAGTACATCAGGTAGTCCACGGAGGCCGCGCCGACTTCTTCGCGATCCTTCATGGCGGCCATACCGACCTTCATGGTCAGTTCGCCCCATTCCTTGTTCAGTGCAGCCAGCGGAGTGACGAACTCTTGAACCGCTTCGTTGCCTTCGTTGGTCTGGCAGAACTTGTGCACGATCTTGGTAAAGCCCTTGAGAGCCTCGCCTTGAGTCATCAGCACTTTACGGCCCAGCAGGTCGAGTGCCTGGATGCCGGTGGTTCCTTCGTACAGCATCGAAATACGGCTGTCGCGAACGTTCTGCTCCATGCCCCACTCGGCGATGAAACCGTGGCCGCCATAGATTTGTACGCCGTGGTTGGCCGATTCGAAACCAACTTCGGTCATGAAAGCTTTGGCGATTGGGGTCATGAAGGCCAGCAGTGCGTCGGCCTTCTTCTTCTCTTCTTCGTCCACGCCGTATTTGACGATGTCGACTTGCTTGGCGGTGAAGTAAACCATCGCGCGGTTGCCTTCGGCGAATGCCTTCATGGTCAACAGCATACGGCGTACGTCTGGGTGCACGATGATCGGGTCAGCGGCTTTGTCCGGCGCTTTCGGGCCGGTCAGCGAGCGCATTTGCAGGCGATCGCGAGCGTATTTCAGGCCACCCTGGAAGCCGATTTCGGCGTGGGCCAGACCTTGCAGCGCGGTGCCCAGACGTGCGGTGTTCATGAAGGTGAACATGCAGTTCAGGCCTTTGTTCGCCGGGCCGATCAGGAAACCGGTCGCGCCGTCGAAGTTCATCACGCAGGTGGCGTTGCCGTGGATGCCCATCTTGTGTTCCAGGGAACCACAGGCCACTGCGTTGCGCTCACCGACCGAACCGTCTGCGTTCGGCATGAACTTCGGCACGATGAACAGGGAAATGCCTTTAGTACCGGCCGGTGCGTCCGGCAGGCGGGCCAGCACGATGTGGACGATGTTGTCGGCCATGTCGTGTTCACCGGCCGAGATGAAGATCTTGGTGCCGGAAACCTTGTAGGAACCATCGGCCTGAGGCTCGGCCTTGGTGCGCAGCATGCCCAGGTCGGTGCCGCAGTGCGGTTCGGTCAGGCACATGGTGCCGGTCCATTCGCCGGAAACCAGTTTGGTCAGGTAGGCCTCTTGCTGCTCAGGCGTACCGTGCTCGGAGATGGTGTTCATCGCGCCATGGGACAGGCCAGGGTACATGCCCCACGACCAGTTGGACTCGCCAACCATTTCGCTGATGGCCAGACCCAGGGATTCCGGCAGGCCTTGGCCGCCGTGCTCGACGTCGTGGGCCAGGCTTGGCCAGCCGCCTTCAACGAATTGCTTGTAGGCTTCTTTGAAGCCGGTCGGAGTCTTAACGCCGGACTCACTCCAGGTGCAGCCTTCGAGATCGCCCACGCGGTTCAGCGGAGCCAGTACCTGCTCACAAAACTTGGCGCCTTCTTCGAGAATGGCGGCAACCATGTCCGGAGTTGCGTCTGCGCAAGCCGGAAGGCTCTGATAGTGCGCTTCGTAGCCGAGCAGTTCGTCACGTACGAAGCGAATATCACGCAAGGGGGCCTTGTAGTCAGGCATAGCGATAAACCTCTGCTGATGTAACCGGGAATGAGCGACCGTGTTGGTTTGTTCTGACGGTCAAACAGTTGTTTGAAACATACGTTTACGCCCAAATCTTGTCAAGCGTCGATCTTTTGCCGTTCGTCATCACCCAGCGCAATACGGATGCGCACAGCTACGCCGCGTCGTTGCACAAGCAACACGCAGTGTAGGAAAGAATAGTTTGCAGAGAAGGACTTACGCAGAAAAACGCCGCGAATGATCGCGGCGTCAGCGGTGCAGGTTCAGCGCAGAATCAGGCGAAGGTATCGATCAACGTTCCGAGCACTTCATCGGATGCCTTGGCGACTTTGGCGCCCAGCTCCACCTGAAATTTGCCTTGGGCCATTTCCACCATGCTGCTGGCCACATCCGATTGCTGGCTGCGGTCGACGGAACGCAGGCGATCGGCCTGGATCTCGGAAGACTGGCTGGTGACCGAGCGCTCGATCGTATTGTTGGCGATCTGCCCGGCGGCTTGATCGACACGGTTCTGCCCTGTCTGAATCGTGCTCAGACCGGCATAAAAAGCGGTGTTTCCTGAGATTTCCATGGGAGAACTCGTCCTTATGAAGGATCAACAGCGGCCATTGAAGCAGACCCGCCGGCAAAACGCCCGTCAAAAACACTAATGGCACAGTGCCTTGTCATAGGCAAACTCTAGTCCAGCAGATCCAGTTGAAGATGCTCTGCCACCGCTTCGGCCGTCACGACCTTGAGTTTCGGCACCCGTCCCAGGCATGGCGCCGGGATGCGTTCGGCCAGCGTTGCCAGGTTTTCCTCAAGGCGCGAGGTCTTCGGATCGATGATGTTGGCCACCCACCCCGCCAGCTGCAAACCGTCCTGGGCAATCGCCTCGGCCGTGAGCAACGCGTGGTTGATGCAGCCAAGACGCACGCCGACCACCAGAATCACCGGCAGATCCAGCGCCATCGCCAGGTCCGACAGATTGTCCTGATCCGCCAAAGGCACGCGCCAGCCTCCAGCCCCTTCGATCAGCGTGAAATCGGCATTCATCGCCAGAATGTCGCGCATCGGCGCCAGCAGCGATTGCACGGTCAACGCCACTCCTGCTTCGCGTGCCGCCAGATGCGGGGCGATGGGTGGTTCGAACGCCACCGGATTGACCTGTGAATAAGTCAACGGCACTGAACATTCCGCCAGCAGCGCCAGCGCATCGGAGTTGCGCAACCCCTTGGGCGTCACATCGCAACCGGAGGCGACCGGTTTACCCGCCGCCGTGCTCAGGCCCGCCGACCGTGCCGCGTGCAGCAAACCGGCGGCCACTGTGGTTTTACCGACATCAGTATCGGTGCCGGTGATGAAATAGGCTGCGCTCATAAGGGTTTCTCCATAACGGCGTACACCACTTGATAAGTCGCCGGCAGGCCTTGGGCCTGTCGAAACTGCTCGTAAGCCTCTATCAAACCCAAAATCCGCGCCCGGCCAGTCAGACCGCCCGGCCGCCCCGGATTAAGATTGTGTGCGCCCAGCGCCTTCAGTTCATGGGTCAGGCTGCGCACATCCGGGTAATACAGCACATGAGGACGGGTTTGCAGACTGATTGCCCGCAAGCCGCTGGCCTCACAGAGCTGTTGATAAACCGCAAACTCGCGGAAGCGGTTGACGTGCACCATGCCGTCCACCTGCCGCCAGCTGTCACGCAGTTCAACCAACGTGCCCACGCACAGACTAGCAAACGCAAAAATTCCGCCAGGTTTCAGCACGCGATGAGCTTCGCTGAGCACCGACGCGAAGTCCGCACACCACTGCACCGCCAGGCTGGAGAAGATCAGGTCGCAGGTTGAGTCGCGCAATGGCAAACGCTCGGCATCACCAGCGACAAAATGCGTGGCGCCGCCCAATGGCCGGGCGTGATTGAGCATGCCTTCGGCGATGTCCAACGCTACCCCGTGACCGGTCGGAAACCGTTCAGCCAACTCGCGACTGAAATGCCCGGTGCCGCACCCCAGGTCGAGCCAGCGTCCTGGCACGAAATCATCCGGCAAACGACCAAGCAATTGACTGCCCACATCGCGCTGCAACTCGGCCACGCTGTCGTAGCTCGCCGCTGCGCGGGAAAAAGACGCCGCTACCTGGCGTTTGTCAGGCAAACCGCCGGGCAGGTTGGGGAGAGATAGATCAGTCATCACCGGACTCATGTAAAAAAGCCTGGATCGCCCCCGCCACACCGTGAGGGTCTTCCAGAAGAAACGCGTGGCTGGCCTGTTCGATCAGGCCGATTTCGATATCCGGAGTCAACGCGAACAACTCGCCTGCCGCCTCGGCGGGAACCAGACCATCAAGACCACCGAACAGATGCAGTTGCGGACCGCGAAAGGCCTGCAAGGCGTGCCGGGTATCCAACTGCGCGAGCAATTCCAGGCCGCTCATCAATGCCGGCGCCGCCGTGTGTGGCGCACCACCGAGCAACAAGCGCGACAGGCCGCGCGGGTCTTCGGCACCCTGCGCACAAAGCAGCGAAAACCGTTTCAATGTCGTGCGCGGATCGGCAGCGCAACCCGCCAGAAACGCATCAAAGGTTTCCCCAGGCATCGCGCTCGGCCATTGCTCATGGCTGACAAAAGAAGGATTGCTCGCAAGCGTCAACAAACCGCAGCAGCGATCGCCACGACGCGCCGCCAACTCGGTTGCGAGCATGCCGCCCAACGACCAACCGCCGAGCCAGGCGTCCTGCGGAACCGTCGAATCGAGTTCATCGAGCCAGTCTTCGAGATCGCTCGATTCCAGCTCCGGCAACGGCTCGATTTCCACACGCAGGTGCTCGTCCAGGCCGCGCAAGGCTGCTGCCAATGGTTCCAGCGGCGAAATTCCGAGGCCCCAACCGGGCAGCAGAATCAGTCGATCACGCATGGCTCGGCTCCGGTCCCAGTTGTTCGAAACAATCGGCCAGTCCTTCTAACAATAGCTGCACCTGCGCCTCGCTGTGCGCGGCGGTCAGGGTGACCCGCAGTCGGGCGCTGCCGGCCGGCACGGTTGGCGGGCGGATCGCCGTCACCATCAACCCGCGTTCACGCAACATCTGCGACAAACGCACCGCGCGCCCGGCGTCACCGATCATGATCGGCTGGATCGGCGTGAAGCTGTCCATCAACTCCAGGCCGATCTGCTCGGCGCCGTAGCGGAACTGGCGGATCAGCGTTTGCAAATGTTCACGTCGCCAGTGTTCGCTGCGCAGCAACTCCAGACTTTTCAGCGTTGCGCAGGCAAGCGCCGGTGGTTGGCTGGTGGTGTAAATGTAAGGCCGGGCGAACTGGATCAGGCTCTCGATCAGCTCTTCGCTGCCGGCGACAAACGCGCCCGCCGTGCCGAATGCCTTGCCGAGGGTGCCGACCAGCACCGGCACGTCTTCCATGCTCAAGCCAAAATGCTCGACGATGCCGCCACCGTTAGCGCCCAGCGGACCGAAACCGTGCGCGTCATCAACCATCAGCCACGCGCCTTTGGCCTTGGCTTCCCGCGCCAGAGCCGGCAGATCGGCGATGTCGCCGTCCATGCTGAACACGCCATCGGTGACCACCAGCGTATTGCCGATGGCTTTCTCAAGCCGTGTGGCCAGGCTCGCTGCGTCGTTGTGCAGATAGCGATTGAACCGCGCGCCGGACAGCAGCCCCGCGTCAAGCAGCGATGCGTGATTGAGCCGGTCTTCCAGCACCGTATCGCCCTGCCCCACCAGCGCCGTGACCGCGCCAAGGTTAGCCATGTAACCGGTGGTGAACAGCAAGGCGCGCGGCCGGCCTGTGAGGTCAGCCAGCGCTTCTTCGAGTGCGTGATGCGGACCGCTATGGCCGATGACCAGATGCGAAGCTCCGCCACCGACGCCCCACTTCGAAGCACCGGCGCGCCAGGCTTCGATCACTTGCGGGTGATTGGCCAGGCCCAGGTAATCGTTGTTGCAGAACGCCAGCAACGGCTGACCGTCGACCACCACTTCCGGCCCCTGTGGGCTTTCGAGCAACGGGCGCTGGCGGTAAAGGTTTTCGGCACGACGGGCAGCCAGGCGTGCGGCGAGATCGAAAGACATGCAGGCCTCGGGCAGTCAGATCACAAAAAACAGGGTCGGCAAACAATCCAATGTGGGAGCGGGCTTGCTCGCGAAGACGGACTGACATTCAACATCGATGTCGACTGGACCGACGCTTTCGCGAGCAAGCCCGCTCCCACAGGGGTTTTGCATTCATTCAGGGGAATGAATGCAGGCCTTAAACAGCCGCGTTATAGAACTGCTCGCTGCTCTTCTGCTCCACCAGCGCCTGCTCAATGGCGGCCTGATGCACTTCGTCGGCGTGCTCTTCGCGGGCTTCCGGCAGGATGCCCAGGCGCGAGAACAGTTGCATGTCCTTGTCGGCCTGCGGGTTGGCGGTGGTCAGCAGTTTTTCGCCGTAGAAAATCGAGTTGGCGCCGGCAAAGAACGCCAGGGCCTGCATCTGTTCGTTCATCGCTTCACGGCCAGCGGACAGGCGCACGTGGGATTGCGGCATCAGGATCCGCGCAACGGCGAGCATGCGGATGAAGTCGAACGGGTCGATGTCTTCGGCATTTTCCAGCGGCGTACCGGCGACTTTCACCAGCATGTTGATCGGCACCGACTCCGGATGCTCCGGCAGGTTGGCCAACTGAATCAGCAGGTTGGCGCGGTCGTCCAGCGACTCGCCCATGCCGAGGATGCCGCCGGAGCAGATCTTCATTCCCGACTCACGCACGTAGGCCAGGGTTTGCAGACGCTCGCTGTAGGTGCGGGTGGTGATGATGCTGCCGTAGAACTCGGGCGAGGTATCGAGGTTGTGGTTGTAGTAGTCGAGGCCGGCCTTGGCCAGTGCTTCGGTCTGATCCTGATCCAGGCGACCGAGGGTCATGCAGGTTTCCAGGCCCAGCGCCTTTACGCCTTCAACCATCTTCAGCACGTACGGCATGTCTTTGGCCGAGGGATGCTTCCACGCCGCGCCCATGCAAAACCGGGTCGAACCGATGGCCTTGGCGCGAGCGGCCTCTTCGAGGACCTTCTGCACTTCCATCAGTTTTTCTTTTTCCAGGCCGGTGTTGTAGTGACCGGACTGCGGACAATATTTGCAATCTTCCGGGCACGCACCGGTTTTGATCGACAGCAGGGTCGACACCTGAACGCGGTTGGCGTCGAAATGCGCGCGGTGCACGGTCTGCGCCTGAAACAGCAGGTCGTTGAACGGCTGTACGAAGAGTGCTTTGACCTCGGCCAAAGTCCAGTCATGACGCAAGGTTGCAGTGGTGCTGGCGCTCATGGGCGGTTCCTTGATTTATGCTTGGCAAGCGACCGCAGGGATGGAATACCCACAGGCGCGACACGGATGTTTGGCATGTTTAAGGAAGAGCGATGCGCTGTCAACCTTGTTACACCGAACCGGTTTACATCTGGTCAAAAAACAAACAACACTGTTTGCTCTGCGATGAAGCCGCCGACGGCTCCACCCCCATCTGCATGGCCTGTGAAACCGACCTGCCCTGGCTCGGCGATCACTGCGAGTGCTGCGCCTTGCCGCTGCCCGCTGCGGGCCTGACGTGCGGTCAATGTCTGAATCAGCCGCCAGCCTTCGAGCGAGTCATCGCACCCTGGACCTACAGCTTCCCGGTCGACAGCCTGATCACCCGTTTCAAACACAGCGCGAAGTGGCCGTTTGGCCACCTGCTCGCCGAACTTCTCACCCAAGCCCTGCAACATCGCTTCGATGATGATCTGCCGCGACCCGAATTACTGGTGCCCGTGCCGCTGGGCAACCGACGACTGCGTCAACGCGGATTCAATCAGGCTGCGATGCTGGCGCGTTGGATAAGCGCAAGCCTCGACATTCCTTGCGATGAACGGCTGTTATTGAGAACTCAGGACACCGATGCACAACAGGATCTCAATGCAGAGGCGCGTAAAAAGAATCTGCGTAACGCCTTCGCCCTCACACCCAAAACTTCGTTGAAGGGCCGTCACCTGGCACTGGTCGACGACGTCCTGACCACCGGCGCCACCGCACAAGCACTCGCCCGCCTGCTGATGGACGCCGGCGCCGCACGGGTCGACGTCTATTGCCTGGCGCGCACACCCAAACCTGGCGAGTCCACCTGACTTGACTAGCGCGCTTCGAGCAGCCAACGTCCTTACCACCGTCACAGCCCAAAGCGCCTTGCCATGTCCCTGCCTACGTTGTTATCCCAGCACATTGTCCGCCGCCCGCAGCGCATTGCCCTGCTGCAACACATCGCCGAACAGGGCTCGATCACCCGCGCCGCGAAAAGCGCGGGGCTGAGTTACAAGGCGGCGTGGGACGCCATCGATGAGCTGAACAACCTCGCGCAAAAACCGCTGGTGGAACGCAGTGTCGGCGGCAAGGGCGGTGGTGGCGCCAAACTCTCCAGCGAAGGCGAGCGAGTGTTGCGCCTGTATCAAAAGTTGCAGGCGTTGCAGGCTCAGGTGCTGGAAGCGGCTGAAGATGCCAGTGACCTGGACCTGCTCGGTCGACTGATGCTGCGCACCAGCGCGCGCAACCAATTGCACGGCAAGGTCGCGGCGATCGAGCCTCAGGGGCGCAATGACCTGATTCGCCTGGAAGTCGCCGAAGGCCTGATCGTCGACGCGCAGATCACCCACGACAGCACCGAGCGACTGGAGCTGCAACTCGGCACCGAAGTCGTGGCCCTGATCAAGGCCGGTTGGCTCGACGTGATGGCAATCGACTCTGCAGAGACACCCGGAAACAATTGCTTGAAGGGCATCATCGACAAAATCCTCGACGCCGAAGACGGCCCCAGCGAAGTGCGGATCACCCTGCCCAACGGCTTGACCCTGTGCGCGTTGGCCGAGCCGTGGCACCTGCAAGACTTGGGGCTGACCAACGGCAAACCGGTACGCGTCGAGTTTTCGCCGTCCAGAGTCTTGCTCGGCACACCGCTGTAAGAGCGCTGCAACAAAACCTTCATCGCCCGCCATTAAGGTGACTGCAAAAATCGCAGGGAGCCTGATGTGAGCCTATTAGAAGAAAACCAACGTACCGACCTCGAACAGATGGTCGGCCTCAGCCGTCGTGGCTTTATCAGCGCAGGCGCCCTGTGCGGCGCGGCGATGTTCCTCGGCGGCAACCTGCTCAGCCGCAGCGCGCTGGCCGCCAGTGTCAGCGCCGGCACCAGCAAACTGTTGGGCTTTGAAAGCATCCCCGCCGCCACCGCGGACAGCATCAGCCTGCCGCCAGGCTACAAATCTTCAGTGCTGATCAGTTGGGGCCAGCCCCTGCACAAAAACGGCCCGGCCTTTGACCCGAGCGGCAATGGCACTGCCGAGCAGCAGGAAGTCCAGTTCGGCGACCACACCGACGGCATGAGCCTGTTCGCATTCCCCGGCGACAACAATCGCGCGCTGATGGCGATCAACAACGAATACACCAACTACCGCTACCTCTACCCCCACGGCGGCATGCCGCAATCGGCCGAAGAGGTGCACAAGGCACTGGCCTGCGAAGGCGTGTCGGTGATCGAAGTGCAGCGCAAGAACGGCCACTGGCAATTCGTTCAGGACTCGCGCTACAACCGACGCATCCACGGCAATTCACCGATCAACCTGAGCGGCCCGGCCGCCGGTCACGACTTGCTGAAAACCAGCGCCGATCCGCACGGCAAGACAGTCCTCGGCACGTTCCAGAACTGCGCCAACGGCAAGACACCGTGGGGCACTTATCTGACCTGCGAAGAAAACTTCACCGATTGCTTCGGCAGCAGCAATGCCGAGCAGAAATTCAACGCCGCGCAGAAACGCTACGGCGCAGTGGTGACCAGCAAAGAGATCAACTGGCACCAACACGATCCGCGCTTCGACCTGGCGAAGAATCCCAACGAACTCAACCGTCACGGCTGGGTGGTCGAAATCGATCCGTTCGATCCACAATCGACTCCGGTCAAGCGCACCGCACTGGGCCGCTTCAAACATGAAAACGCCGCCCTGGCGGAAACCCGCGACGGCCACGCCGTGGTCTACATGGGCGACGATGAGCGCGGCGAATTCATCTACAAATTCGTCAGCCGTGACAAGATCAACCACAAGAATCCCAAGGCCAACCGCGACCTGCTCGATCACGGTACGTTGTACGTGGCGATTTTCGACGCAGGCGACGGCAACGCCGACCACCCGAAAGGCCAGGGCGAATGGATCGAGTTGACCCACGGCAAAAACGGCATCGACGCCAGCAGCGGTTTTGCCGATCAGGCTGAAGTGCTGATCAACGTGCGGTTGGCGGCCAGCGTGGTGAAAGCCACGCGCATGGATCGCCCGGAATGGATCGTGGTCAGCCCCAAGGATGGTCAGGTTTACTGCACGCTGACCAACAACGCCAAGCGCGGCGATGACGGACAACCGGTGGGCGGGCCGAATCCGCGGGAGAAAAACGTCTACGGGCAAATCCTGCGCTGGCGCACCGACCGTGAGGATCACGGGTCGAAAACTTTTACCTGGGATTTGTTTGTCGTGGCCGGCAACCCGCAAGTGCATGCCGGTACGCCGAAGGGCGGCTCGTCGAACATCACCCCGCAAAACATGTTCAACAGCCCGGATGGCCTGGCGTTTGATGATGCCGGGCGGTTGTGGATTCAAACCGACGGCGATGCCAGCAATGCCGGTGATTTCGCGGGCATGGGCAACAACCAGATGCTCTGCGCCGATCCTGTGACCGGCGAAATTCGCCGCTTCATGGTCGGGCCGATTGGATGCGAAGTGACCGGGATCAGCTTCTCGCCGGATCAGAAGACGTTGTTTATCGGGATTCAGCATCCGGGTGAATTCGGCGGCTCGACCTTCCCTGAGCATTTGCCCAATGGCAAACCGCGCTCTTCGGTGATCGCGATTACCCGGGAGGATGGCGGGATCATCGGCGCCTGATCGGGCCTCATCGCGAGCAAGCTCGCTCCCACAGGATTGGCGCGATTTCAAAACCGACGCATGACCTGTGGGAGCGGGCTTGCCCGCGATGGCGTCAGCACAGTCACACCACCTAACTGCGTCCGTCTGCGCTAACATGCCTGGCCGGACGCAGCAGCCTGCTGCGCGCAGGAGTCAGCATGGCCCACCCGTTTGAAACCCTCACCCCAGACCTCGTGCTCGATGCCGTCGAAAGCATCGGATTCCTGAGCGACGCACGCATTCTGGCGCTCAACAGCTACGAGAACCGCGTCTATCAGGTCGGCATCGAAGACTCCGAGCCGCTGATCGCCAAGTTCTATCGTCCGCAGCGCTGGACCAACGAAGCGATTCTGGAAGAACACCAGTTCACCTTCGAACTCACCGAGGTCGAGGTGCCGGTGGTTGCGCCGATGATCCATAACGGTGAAACCCTGCACGAACACAAAGGTTTCCGTTTCACCCTGTTCCCCCGCCGTGGTGGCCGTGCGCCGGAGCCGGGCAATCTCGATCAGCTGTATCGCCTGGGGCAATTGCTCGGTCGCCTGCACGCGGTTGGCTCGACCAAGCCGTTCGAGCACCGCGAAGCGTTGGCGGTGAAAAACTTCGGCCATGACTCGCTGACGACGTTGCTCGAAGGCAATTTCATTCCCCGCAGCTTGCTGCCAGCCTACGAGTCTGTTGCCCGCGATCTGCTCAAGCGTGTCGAAGATGCCTACAGCAACACGCCGCACCAGAACATCCGCATGCACGGCGATTGCCACCCCGGCAACATGATGTGCCGCGACGAGATGTTCCACATCGTCGACCTCGACGATTGCCGCATGGGCCCGGCGGTGCAGGACATCTGGATGATGCTGGCGGGTGATCGCCAAGACTGTCTTGGGCAGTTGTCGGAACTGATGGACGGCTACAACGAATTCCACGACTTCAATCCGCGGGAACTGGCGTTGATCGAACCGTTGCGCGCCCTGCGCCTGATGCACTACAGCGCCTGGCTCGCCCGCCGCTGGGACGACCCGGCCTTCCCGCGCAGCTTCCCGTGGTTCGGCACGGAGCGGTATTGGGGGGATCAGGTGTTGGCGTTGCGTGAGCAATTGTCGGCGCTGAATGAAGAGCCGCTGAAGCTTTTTTAATTCAAGATCAAAAGATCGCAGCCTTCGGCAGCTCCTACAGGTGTACTCCATTCCCCTGTA